>JABURS010000042.1 GCA_014762505.1 Chromatiales bacterium
TGGTATCAGATTGATGGGGTGAAGGTGCCCCATCAACCATTAAATCCGTATACCCGAAGTGATCCAGGTCGATCAGCGCCATCGTACAGGGCACACCGCTGCGCCGGACGCGCTCGGCCTCCGCCTCCATGATCTGCACGAAGGACTCGCGGGTGCGAGCGCCGGTGAGGCTGTCGAAGGCCGCCAGGCTGTCGCGCATGTGGTCGCGCAGGCGCTGCAGGGTGTCGAAGAACTCCGCCTGCTGCTCGGCGAAGCGGTCGTAATCGGCAGGCAGCACACCCTGCCCCAGCTGCACGTTGTGCGCAAGGCCCCGCGCCTGGTCGTGCATGTGTGCATGCAGTCGCTCCAGGGCGACGAAGTCTTCCTGGCCACGCACCATGACCGAGGCCTCGTCGTAGTACCAGCGACCGAAGCGGCAGTGCCGGTGGGCCCGTTCGTCCAGGATGTCGTCTTCGAAATCACCCCGACACAGCAGCTCGCGATTGAGGCGGAGCAGCCACTCACGGTGGTTTCTCTCGGCCCGCGTCAGCACCTCCACCAGGCGTTCCACCTCGTGGTCCGACAGGTCGGACCCGAGCAGAGTGGGCTGGAGAAAGCTTCTGGGCTGCTGCGGCATACAGATTCTGACTTGTCGTCGGTCCATATGGCCCGTCGACGCGGGCCGCCATCCCTGCAAGTTAGCAGATAACACGACAAAGGGTGAACTTGCGCGCCCCTCCGTCATCAGTCCATCACCTCAGCCGGATAGATTGTGCGGATGACGCTTGTCGCGCGATTGTGGAAATGGGCGGCCATCCTGTCCGGCGGGTGCCTGCTGCTGGCGGGTCTGCTGACCGTCTGGCTGCCACTGCCCACTGGCCTGCCCCTGATGCTGTTCGGGCTGATCGTGCTGCTGCGTCACTCGCCCACGGCCAGGGCATGGCTACGGCGCGGCGAGGCAGCCTTGCCCATGCTGCGCCGCCTGCGGGAACGGGTGTTGCCCGGAGACGGGCAGCGATGACTCAGATGTCGGGCGGCAGGATCACGGGGCCGCGCTGCATTTCGCGCCAGCGCTGGTAATTCGGCGTCTCGAGATAGCCCTTGGAGAGCACGTATTCCACCACACCCTGCAGGCGATACAGGCGCACCACGGCATCGACCCGTATGATCTCCCTGCCCCTCTCGTCGAAGAACACCAGGGTGGGTGCGTAGAAGATCCCGAGCTCGTTGGCCCAGTCTTCCGCCGTCATGCGTTTTCCGTCCGGCGTGAGCACCGGCGTGTCCGACCACATGTCCAGCTGCACGACCCGGAACTCGCTGAGCATCTCGCGCGTCTTGTCGTCGCTCAGGGGTTCGGTATGCAGGATGTCGCAGGCATGGCAGTCGCGTTGCTCGAAGAACACCACCAGCGGGCGATCGGCACGGAAACGCGAGCGGTCCAGCGCGTAGGGCGGTTCCTCGAAGAAGGGCTCGTCGTTGAGATCGCCGATGTCGAACTTGGGTGGCGGGTCGGCGCGGGCCAGATAGTCGCGGAAACTCTCGCGCTGATAATAGCCCTCCACCACGTATTCCAGCACCGCGCGGAACTTGTACGGCGGGTAGTAACCGCGCATGCGGAAGGCCTCCTTCCCGTCGCGATCATAGAAGATGATGGATGGCGTGAAGTTGGTGCCCTTGTGTACGGCGAACGCGCGCTCAGACCAGATCTGCCCTTCCAGGTCGGTCACCTCGCGACTGCCCCAGATATCCGTGGGAATGACATCGAAATGCTGCTGGGTATAGCGCACGATGTCGTCCTGCCCGAAGTTGACCCGCATCAGCGCCTCGCAATAGGCGCAGTGCTTCTGCCCGAAGTAGACGGCGATCCCGAACTTGTCGGCGGCCACGGCCTCCCGCAGGTCCTCGCTCAGGTCGAGAAAGCTCAGCTTGAACCAGTCCGGGTGCTGTACGTTGCGCTCGCGGGGGGTGTCGTCGATATAGGGCTGGTCGAACAGGTCCTCGTAATCGGCCGCTGCCGGGCCGGCAAGGACGAGGCACAACAGCAGCAGCACAGCCTGAAGAGACAGTGGCAGGAGCAACCGGCGATGGCGTGGCAGTGGCTTCATGGGCACGGGATCAATCATGCGGGCACAGCCCCGCAATTTGATGATGGCACAGACGCGTCTGCCGGTTCTTGATCTGGTGCAAGTGATTCACGCAAGCCGTCATGCCGGAAAGAGACGGGGACGGGCCGCCGTCTATTCCAGCAGGTCGGCACCGCCCAGATAGGGCTTGAGGGCCTCGGGAATACGGACCCGCCCGTCCGCCTGCTGGTAGTTCTCGAGTATGGCCACCAGGGTGCGGCCCACGGCCAGACCGGAGCCGTTCAGGGTATGCAGGAGTTCGGGCTTGCCGGTCTCGGGATTGCGCCAGCGCGCCTTCATGCGTCGCGCCTGAAAATCGAGGAAGTTCGAGCAGGAAGAGATCTCGCGGTACTTGCCCTGCCCCGGCAGCCAGACCTCCAGGTCGTAGGTCTTGGCCGCGGAAAAGCCGAGATCGCCGGTGCACAGGGTCACGACGCGGTAGGGCAGCCCCAGCTTCTGCAGTATGGCCTCGGCATGACCGGTGAGCGCCTCCAGCGCCGCCCAGGAGTCCTCCGGGCGCACCAGCTGCACCAGCTCCACCTTCTCGAACTGGTGCTGGCGGATCAGGCCGCGGGTGTCCTTGCCATAGGCGCCGGCCTCGGAACGGAAACAGGGGGTGTGGGCGGTCATGCGGATGGGCAGCGCATCGGCCTCGGCGATGCTGTCCGCCATCAGGTTGGTGACCGGCACCTCCGCCGTGGGGATGAGGTAGTACGGTTTTTCCTCGTCGCCCACCTTGAACAGGTCGGCCTCGAACTTGGGCAGCTGGCCGGTACCACGCAGGCTGTCGGCGTTCACCAGGTAGGGGACGTACACCTCCTGGTAGCCGTGCTCGGTCGTGTGGGTGTCGAGCATGAACTGGATCAGGGCACGGTGCAGCCGCGCCATGGGGCCGCGCATCACGACGAAGCGCGAGCCGGTGAGCTTCGCGGCCGCCTCGAAGTCCATCCAGTCGTTGGGCGCGCCCAGGTCGACGTGATCCCTGGCCTCGAAATCGAAGACCGGCGGCTCGCCCCAGCGACGGATCTCGACGTTGTCGTCCTCCGAAGCACCATCGGGCACCGAGGCGTCCGGGATGTTGGGAATGCCCATGATGATCTCGTCGAGCTCGGCCTGGATCGCATCGAGCCCGGCCGAGACCTCGGCCAGCTGCTCACCCAGATCGGACACGGCCGACTTGAGCGGCTCGATGTCCTCGCCCCGCGCCTTGGCCTGGCCGATGGCCTTGGAGCGTGCGTTGCGCTCGGCCTGCAGTTCCTGGGTGCGGACCTGCAGGTCCTTGCGGCGCTGCTCCAGGGCCTCGAAGGCGGCCTTGTCCAGCATGAATTGGCGGCGCGCCAGGGCGGCGGCGACCTCGTCGAGTTCGTTGCGCAGGCGTTTGGGGTCGAGCATGGATAGTCGTCGTAGGTCAGTGAAGTTCGGCGGCGAATGTTACCACATGGCCCGGCGCCACAAGATCCGCCAGGCGCTCGACGATGCCCGCCACCCGCTCCGGGGTGTCGAAGAACTCGATCACCACCGGGAGGTCCAGCGACATGTCGAGTAGATCGCCCGAGTGCACCCTGCCGCTGGCGCCGAAGCCCGAGATGCCGCGAAACAGGGTCACCCCGCGCACCTTTTCCACGTCATGCAGCCGCTCGAAGATGCGCCGGTGCAGTCCCTTGCCTTCCGTGACATAGATGCGCGCCACGGTCACATTGGTCGGTTGGGTCATAGCTGTCGTCCCAGTATCAGGCCCGCCCAGGCGGCCCCCACGCAGAGCATGACGCTCAGCAGCATGTTGAGCCCGGCACGCAGCGGCGCGCCCTGCTCGATGAGATTGAGCGTCTCCATGGAAAAGGTGGAAAAGGTGGTAAACGCCCCCAGGAACCCGATGAGCAGGCCGGCACGCCATTCCGGCGAGGCCGCCAGGCGCTCGATGAGCAGGGCCGAGAGCAGGCCCATCAGCAGCGAGCCGCCCACGTTCACGACCAGGGTCCCCCAGGGGAATCCGCGTCCCAGCAGGGCATAGATGCCGGTGGATACCCAGAAGCGCATCAGCGCCCCCAGCGCCCCGCCCGCCGCGATGGCCAATAATTGCGTCACCCGCCCGTTGTCCTGTTCTCGTCATGATGGTGGTCTGGAGGCATGGTAGCCCGGCCCATGCAGAGGGAAAAGCCCGGGCGTGGATTTCCGTTGATCTGGCGTTGATCTGCCCTCGCTCTTCATCTAGGCTGAATCGAGCCTCCAGGAGATCCGCCATGACCGACAGCGACCCGGCCGCCCGCCGCCATTTCCATCGTGTCGCCTTCGAGGACGACGCCAGCCTCGAGATGGGCGGGCGCAGCCTCAGCGGCCGTATCCACGACGTGTCGCTCAAGGGGGTCATGATCGAGCTCGACACACCGGATCACGGTGCGACCATCGGCGAGCAGGGACACCTGAGCTTCCCCCTCTCTCCCGAGATCTCGGTACAGATGGACGTGAGCGTGGCCAATATCAAGGGCCGCTGCCTGGGGCTGCACTGCGACGTCATCGACCTGGAGAGCATGCAGCACCTGCGCCGCATCGTGGAGCTCAACCTCGGCGATCCGGAACTGCTGCACCGCGACCTCGCCGCGATGCTGGAAGACAGCGCCTGATTCCTACCAGGGGATCTCCTGCCCGTCGTATTCCAGGAACTTCCCGCTGTCGCCCGACGACAGTTGCTCGATGACTCCCGTCATGCCGGCCACGCTGGTTTCCGCATCGATCTCTGCATTCGGCCCGCCCATCTCGGTGAGCACCCAGCCCGGGTGGAAGGCGACCACCGTGATGCCGCGCGGCGCCAGATCGATGGACATGCTCTTCACGCACATGTTGAGTGCCACCTTGGAGCTGCGGTACACGTAGCTGCCGCCCGAGCCGTTGTCGTCGATGCTGCCCATCTTGCTCGACAGACAGGCGATCACCCGTCGGCGGCTCGCCGCCACGTTCTCCACCAGGGCCTCCGCGATCTTCACCGGCGCGATGGTGTTGATGCGAAAGGCCCGCAGCCAGGCCTCCTCGTCGGTATGGCCGAAATGCGCGTCGTCCTGGCCATAGGTGCCGGCATTGTTGAGGAGGATGTCCACCGGGCGATCACCCAGCACGGCCCGCAGATTGGCGATGTGTGCCGGGTTCACCACGTCCAGCGGCAGGATCTGTACGCGCCCGCCGGATGCCGCCGCCAGGGACGCGAGGTCGCCGGCCTGCTCCGGTGAACGGCAGCCAGCGTAAACGGTCGCGCCGGCCTGCGCATAATGGCGCACGAACGCCAGGCCGATACCACGGTTGGCTCCGGTGATGACGACGGTTTCGGACATGGCATGCCTCCTTGATGTTTGGTTCGCTATCCGCGCTCAGGCCGCCTCGTCGAGGCGCGGCACCAGCGCCGCGGCCTGACGGACGACCTCCAGGTCCGCGCCGGCACGGTGCGCATTCTCGCTCAGGTGCCGGCGCCACTTGCGCGCACCGGGCAGCCCCTGGAACAGACCGAGTATATGGCGCGTCATGTGTCCCAGGTGCACCCCGGCGGCCAGCTCCCGCGCCAGGTAGGGGTAAAAGGCCTCCAGCACCTCGTGTCGCGACGGGATGGGATGGTCGTCGCCATACAGACGCCGATCGACCTCGGCCAGCAGATAGGGGTTGTGGTAGGCCTCCCGGCCCAGCATCACGCCATCGACGTGCCGCAGATGCCCCTCGCATGCATCCAGCGTGGCGATACCGCCGTTGATGATGATCTCGAGATCCGGGAATGCCTGCTTGAGACGATAGACCCGCGGGTAGTCCAGCGGCGGCACCTCGCGGTTCTCCTTCGGGCTCAGCCCCTTCAGCCAGGCCTTGCGCGCATGCACGATGAAGGTCTGGCAGCCGGCGGCGCGCAGCGTCTCGATGAAGTGGACCAGCGCCTCGTAGGAATCCTGCTCGTCGATGCCGATGCGGGTCTTCACCGTCACCGGCACATCCACCACCGCGCGCATCGCCGCCACGCAGTCGCCCACCAGCGCCGGTTCGGCCATCAGGCAGGCGCCGAAGGCACCGCGCTGCACCCGCTCACTGGGGCAGCCGACGTTGATGTTGATCTCGTCGTAACCGGCCTCCTCCCCCAGCCGCGCCGCCGCCGCCATCTCCGCCGGTTCGCTGCCGCCGATCTGCAGCGCCACCGGGTGCTCCATCGGGTCGAAGCGCAACAGGTGATGCGTATCGCCATGCAACAGCGCCCCCGTGGTGACCATCTCCGTGTACAGCACCGCGTGCCGGCTGATCAGGCGCAGAAAATAGCGGTCGTGCCGGTCGGTCCAGTCCATCATGGGGGCGACACAGAAGCGGCGGTTCAGCGTGATCATATGGTGACAAATAGAATAGTCAAAACGTGATGATTGCCGTGTGATAGCGACTTTCAAAGACCTCGCAGCACAAATGAACGACGCCTATTCTTTGGGGCGGAACCGTTCTTCCAGATAGCGATAGGTCGCATACAGCCCCATCGCCTCGCCGCCTTTCGGACGCCCCGGGCGGGCGCGATTGTTCCAGGCCATCACGTCGAAGTGCACCCAGTCGGTGTGCCTGGGGATGAAACGCTCGAGGAACAGTGCGGCGGTGATGGCGCCGCCAAAGCCGCCGGCGGCGGAGTTGACGAGGTCGGCGATGTCGCTGTCGAGCTCCGAGCGGTAGGGTCGGTGCAGCGGCAGGCGCCAGATGGGGTCGTCCTCGGCCATGCTGGCCTGCATCAGGCCGGCGGCGACCTCGTCCGAGTTGGTGAATAAGGCCGGCACCTCGGTACCCAGGGCGACGCGCGCCGCACCGGTGAGGGTGGCGAAGTCGATCAGCAGTTCGGGTTCGTCGGCCGCACTCTCGGCCAGGGCATCACAGATGGCGAGCCTGCCCTCGGCATCGGTGTTGTCCACTTCGACGGTGAGCCCCTTGCGCGTGCGCAGCACGTCGCCGGGACGGAAGGCATTGCCGGCGATGGCGTTTTCCGCCGCACCGATGAGCACGCGCAGGCGCACCGGCAGGCCGCTCGCCATGATGAGCCGCGCGAGGCCCAGCACGTGGGCCGCGCCGCCCATGTCCTTTTTCATCTGGCGCATGCCGGCGGCGGGCTTGATGTCCAGGCCCCCGCTGTCGAAGCACACGCCCTTGCCCACCAGGGTGAGCGGCGGATGGTCCGCCTCCCCCCAGCGCAGGTCGATGAGACGCGGCGCATGGATACTGGCCCGGCCCACGGCATGCAGGGCCGGGTAGTTCTCGGCCAGCAGGTCCTCGCCGACGATCTCGCGCACCTCGCCACCGAAGGCCGCTGCCAGGTCGTGCGCGGCGGCGGCCAGGTCCGCGGGCATCATGTCCGCCGCCGGGGTATTGATGAGGTCGCGCACCAGGTAGACGGCGCGCACCACCGTTTCGGCGGCGGCCAGCGCGTCATCACCACCCAGCACCAGGCGGGGCTGTTCGCGGCTGGATGTCTTGTAGCGCTCGTAGCGATAGGCGCCCAGCCCCCAGGCAATGGCCGCGCGATTCATGCGGTCTTCATCCCAGTCGGCCGTGATGCGGTACAGGCCTGCAGGGAGTTTGGCCGCCGCCCCGCCGAAGGCCCAGGTGTCGCCGTCTTCGTGCACACCGAGCAGCACCGCGGCCAGGCGTCCGTCCTCGCCCGGCAGGCGCAAGCGACTGTTCGCCTTGGCAGTGAAGCCGGCGTCCGCAACCCAGTGCCTCACCCGCTCCGGCTG
This sequence comes from Chromatiales bacterium, assembly GCA_014762505.1. Classification (NCBI taxonomy): domain Bacteria; kingdom Pseudomonadati; phylum Pseudomonadota; class Gammaproteobacteria; order Chromatiales; species Chromatiales bacterium. The sequence goes on from JABURS010000042.1 coordinate 7,829, forward strand.
TGCCTCCAGCCAGGCGTCCAGCGTATGCCGGCTCACGGGGATGAGCGGGATGGCTGCAGCGGCATCGTCCAGGGCGTAACAGTCGAGCATGGGACCTCCGGTGAGGAAAACGGTTGGCTGCCGGGCCGCGGGCCCGGGGTGGTCTATGGTAGAATGCCGCCTCTTCGAAAGCGAACCCCGGTTGCCTTTTCACCCACACATCGGTTCGATGGACGACATGACACCCGCACTCTCGATCAAGGGCCTGACCAAGGTCTACGGCAACGGCTTCACCGCCGTCCAGGGCATCGACCTGGAAGTCCCCCAGGGCGACTTCTACGCCCTGCTCGGGCCGAACGGCGCCGGCAAGTCGACCACCATCGGCATCATCACCTCCCTGGTGAACATCACCGATGGCGAGGTGCGCATCTTCGGCCACGACCTCATCCGCGAGCGCGAGACCGTAAAGAGCCTGATCGGCCTGGTGCCGCAGGAATTCAACTTCAACGTCTTCGAGCCGGTGGTGGAGATCGTGGTCAACCAGGCCGGTTATTACGGCATCCCGCGCAAGGAGGCCTATCGCCGCGCCGAACAGCTGCTGAAACAGCTCGGCCTGTGGGACAAGCGTCGGGAGATGGCCCGCAACCTCTCCGGCGGCATGAAGCGCCGCCTGATGATCGCCCGGGCACTGGTGCACGAACCGAAACTGCTGATCCTCGACGAGCCGACTGCCGGCGTGGATATCGAGATCCGCCGCTCCATGTGGGAATTCCTCGCCCGCATCAACCGCCAGGGCACCACCATCATCCTCACCACGCATTACCTGGAGGAGGCCGAGAGCCTGTGCCGCCACATCGGCATCATCGATCACGGCCATCTGATCGAGAACACCACCATGAAGCGTCTGCTCAACCGCCTGAACTGCGAGACCTTCGTGCTGGATATCGATGGCGAGATCGAGGCGGCACCCTCCATCGCCGGCTACGAACTGCGTCTGCGCGATGACCATACCCTGGAGGTGGACGTCACCAAGGGGACCAGCGTCAACCGCCTGTTCACGGAACTCTCGAAGTCCGGCATCGAGGTTCTGAGCATGCGTAACAAGACCAATCGCCTGGAGCAGCTGTTCATCAACCTCATCAGCCGCGACAAGCCGGCCACCGACGCCATCCAGATCACCCAGGACTGAACCCATGACCTTCAGCGAGCAATTCACGGCGTTCAAGACCATCGTCATCAAGGAAGTGCTGCGCTTCTCGCGCATCTGGGTACAGACGATACTGCCGCCGGTCATCACCACGGCCCTGTATTTCGTGATCTTCGGCAACCTGATCGGTTCGCAGATCGGCGACATGGACGGCTACAGCTACATGGACTACATCGTCCCCGGTCTGATCATGATGGCCATCATCACCAACTCCTATGCCAACGTGGTCTCCTCCTTCTATGGCCACAAGTTCCAGCACAACATCGAGGAGCTGCTCGTCTCGCCCATCCCGAACTACCTGATCCTGCTCGGCTTCATCACCGGCGGCGTGGCGCGCGGGCTGATCGTCGGCGCCATGGTCACCATCGTCGCCCTGTTCTTCAGCGACATCAGCGTGCACAACATCGGCATCACGCTGTCCATCGTCGTGCTCACCGCCGTGCTGTTCGCCCTGGCAGGCTTCATCAACGGGGTGTATGCAAAGAGCTTCGATGACATCTCGATCATCCCCACCTTCGTGCTCACGCCGCTCACCTATCTGGGCGGCATCTTCTACTCGATCAAGATGCTGCCGGAGTTCTGGCAGGCCGCCTCGCTGGCCAATCCGATCCTGTACATGATCAACGCCTTTCGCTACGGCATACTCGGCACCAGCGACATCCCGGTCATGGTGTCCTACGGCATCGTGCTGGCCTTCATCGCGGCACTGTTCTGGTTCAGCCTGCACCTGCTGAACAGGGGTTACGGCATCCGCAGCTGACGGTCATGGCGCGCCCGCTGGACATCGCCCCGCCCATCGTGCGCTTCGACGACGGCGTGCCCTATTCCGAAATCCACGCCGACATCTATTACTCCCCGCGGGACGGACTGGCAGAGACGCGTCACGTGTTTCTCGCCGGCAACGACCTGCCCGCACGCTGGCTGGACCGCAGGCACTTCGTCATCGGCGAGACCGGGTTCGGTACCGGCCTCAACTTTCTCGCCACCTGGCAGGCCTGGAGAGAGACCGCCGCAGGCGAGGCCAGCCTCGACTATCTCTCCGCCGAGGCCAGCCCACTGTCCACGGAACAGCTGGCGCAGGCGCTCGCGCGCTTCCCGGAACTCGCCAGCCTCGCCGCCGAGCTGCTCGCCCACTATCCGCCGCAGCTGCCGGGCTTTCACCGCCTGCTGCTGGACGGCGGGCGCGTGCGCCTGATGCTGCTGTTTGGCGATGCCGCCGAGGCCTACGCGCGCCTGGATGGCCGCGTGGACGCCTGGTACCTCGACGGCTTCGCCCCGGCGCGCAACGCATCCATGTGGACGCCGGCCCTTTTCAGGCAACTGGCCGCACACAGCGCCCCGGGGGCCACGCTCGCCACCTTTACCGCGGCCAGCGCCGTACGCCGGTCGCTCGAGGACGCCGGCTTCGCGGTCAGCAAGCGCCAGGGCTTCGGTCGCAAGCGCGAAATGATCACCGCAGGCATCGACACGGCACCGCAGTGCGTGACGCAGACGCCCTGGTTCGACCCGCCACCCGCCCGTGATGTGCATGAGAGAGACGTGGTGATCATCGGTGCGGGCATCGCCGGCTGCAGCCTCGCCCATGCACTCACGCAGCGCGGCCTGCAGGTCACCCTCATCGAGCGCGCGGACGGCATCGCGCAGGCCGCCTCCGGCAACCCGGCGGGCCTGCTCATGCCCAAGCTCACCGCCGACCAGAGCCTGTCCAGCCGCTACTACACCGAGGCCTACCGCTACACGCTGGACCTGCTGGCCAGGCTCGCGGCCGCCGGCCACCCACCGCGCTGGGAGGCTACGGGCGTGCTGCAGCTCGGCTTTCATGAAACGGTACGCCGCAGTCACGCCCGGGTGGCCAGGCGCGCCCTGCCCGCGGCCTTCGCCCGCGTGGTGGATGCCGCCGAGGCCACGGCGCTTGCAGGACAGGAGATGCCCGAAGGCGGGCTGTGGTTTCCGCAAGGCGGATGGATCGATCCGCGCAGTTTCTGCCAGGCCCTGCTCGCCGCCTGCCGCGACGACCATCTGAGGCTGATACGCCACCGCGAGGCCATACAGCTGGCACGAGATGGCGGGCAGTGGTCGGTGTGCGATGCAGAGGGCTCGGAGATCGCGCGGGGATCGTCGCTGGCCATCTGCAGCGGTGCAGACACCCCGGCGCTGCTGCCCGATATCGCCGCCGACCTGGTCGCCGTGCGCGGCCAGATCACGGAACTGCCGGCCACGGCCGAGACCGACAGGCTGCGCTGTGTACTCTGCTACAAGGGCTATCTCACGCCCGCGATCGCGGGATGGCATGTACTGGGGGCGACCTATGATCGCGCGGACACCGCGCTGGCGGTCCGCCCGCGGGATCACCGGGACAACCTGGACAGGCTGCATCGGCTGTTTCCGGACTGGTGGCCGGATATCGACGGGGACGCCCTGCCGGGTCGAGCCGCCCTGCGCTCCACCACACCCGATCGCCTGCCCCTGGCCGGCGCCGTGCCGGAGACGGCGCGCCTGCAAGCGGATTACGGCGACCTGTGGAAGGGACGCAAGCCGGATCGCTACCCATCGGCGACCTATGCCAGCGGGCTGTACGTCTCCGCCGGCCACAGCTCGCGGGGGCTGATCGGCGCCCCGCTCACCGCCGAGGTGATCGCCGCGCAGGTCCTGGGCGAACCCCTGCCGCTGGAGCGCGAGCTGCTCGAGGCGATACACCCCGGGCGCTTTCTGATCCGACGCATGAAACGACGCGAGAAATAAACGCGGTATCGTCTGCCTTGTGCTGAAGGGCGTCTCGCCCCGAGACTATCCCGGCTTGCGCGCCACCAGCTGCACCACGTGTCCGGCGCCGGTGTGATACTTGCCTTCGACGACCTCGCGCTCGCGTTCGCAGGCCGTCACGAATTCCAGGCCGGCCAGTTCCTCCTCCAGCAGGGCGATCTGCATGGTCATCTCCGCCACGGGCGGACCACCGGTGCCGTAACGCAGCTGCTCGGGCGTGTAGGCCTCGAGCAGCAACACCCCGCCCGGACGCAGGCCGTGCACCACGCGCCGGTGCAGGTCGCGACGCAACGCAGGCGGCACGTGGGCAAAGATGGAGACGATACCGGCCCAGGCACCCGGCTCGATGTGAAAATGCGCCAGGTCGCTGCAGACGGTCTCGATCTGCACCCCTCGCTCCGTAGCCAGGCGACGGGCCTTGTCCAGACCCACGGCCGAGGCATCGACGCCGGTGACCGCATGGCCCTGTTGCGCCAGCCAGACGGCATTGCGTCCCTCGCCCTCGGCGAGGCAGAGTATCGGCCCCTGCGGCAGCAGCCCGGCCTGCTCCACCAGGAAGTCGTTTGGCTCGGTGCCATAGGCAAAGTCGGGATCGGCGTAGCGTTCATCCCACATGCGGGTATTCCTTATCGGCAGGGCCTCGCTCGCGAACGTGAGCCCCCAGCATAGCGCAGAGTTCTATGGATATGGTGGGGAGAGGAACAGATGTATGGCGGAGAGGGTGGGATGGGGTCGCTCGGGCCGCCGCCCTCGCGGTCGAGCCCGTCTTCATCGATTCCGTGGGTTCGAACCCCACCCGATGGTATGGCAGCATGCCGGATACCGCACAAGCCGAAGCCTTGTCCCGAAATCATGTGGCGGAGAGGGTGGGATTCGAACCCACGGAGGCTTGCGCCTCAACGGTTTTCAAGACCGCCGCTTTCGACCACTCAGCCACCTCTCCGGAGCGCGGAAGCATAGCGAAAAACCCCGGTAGTGGCCAGTGAATGGCGTCCTGTCTGGACTTCGGAACCTTGCCAAGGTAGCTTGGTCGATAATCCAGAACCACCAACAACGAGGACTTACCCCCATGGAATCCCGCAACGTCGCCTACAGCGCCAATGCCGAGGCCCGTCAGCAGGCCCTGGCGATCAACAAGGTCATTCGCAATACCTTCATGCTGCTGTCGATGACCCTGCTGGTCTCGACGATCACCGCGCTCTATGCCATGGCCAGCAACGCCGCACCGGTCAACATCTGGGTGATGTTTGGCGTGTTCCTGGGCGGGCCGATCCTGATCCACTTCGTGCGTAACAGCGCCATCTCGCTGCCGCTGGTATTCCTGTGGACCGGCTTCATGGGCTATATCCTCGGCCCGATCCTCAACTTCTATCTGAGCCTGCCGAATGGCGACCAGATCGTCACCACCTCGCTGGGCCTGACCGCGCTGATCTTCTTCGGCCTCACCTTCTACGCGATGACCACGCGCAAGGACTTCAGCTTCCTCTCCGGCTTCCTGACGGTAGGCGCCCTGGTCATCCTGGCGGCGATCCTGGGCAATTACTTCTTCTTCCAGATGCCGGCCCTGTCGCTGGCCATCTCTGCCGGCGCGGTGATCCTGATCTCCGGTTTCATGCTGTTCGACGTGAGCCGCATGGTGAACGGTGGCGAGACCAACTACGTGACCATGACCGTGGCCCTGTTCTCCAACATCTACGTGCTGTTCCTGCACCTGCTCAACCTCGTCTCCGCCTTCACCGGCAACGACTGAGCAAGACCCGCAATATCTGCATGAGGCCCCGCCATGGCGGGGCCTTCTTTTTGGTTCCGTCTCCCTCCTCTCGCGCTGTTACAATCGGTCTCCCCGATCACCGGCGATCCACCATGACCCAGGCCGTATTTCTCGACCTCGACAGCCTGACGCGCGACGATATCGATCTCGCGCCACTCGAGGCCGCCGTGCCCGGCTGGCGCCTGCATGAGCAGACCGGCCCGCAGGAGGTGCTGGCCCGCGTGCGCGACGCCCGCATCGTGGTGAGCAACAAGGTCGTGCTCGATGCCGCCACCCTCGGCCGGGCGCGCTCGCTGGAACTGATCTGCGTGGCCGCCACCGGCACCAACAACGTGGACCTGGCCGCAGCCGCAGAACACGGTATCACCGTCTGCAACGTGCGCGACTACGGGACGCCCTCGGTGGCCGAGCACGTGTTCGCGCTGATGCTTTCCCTGCGCCGGCGATTGCTGGACTATCGCCTGGCGCTCGGCCGGGGCGAATGGCAGCGTTCCTCGCAGTTCTGTCTGCTGGACTATCCCATGGCAGAACTGCAGGGCGCGACACTGGGCATCGTCGGGCATGGCGTACTGGGCCAAGCCGTGGCACGTCTCGGCGAGGCCTTCGGCATGCGCGTGCGCGTGGCCGAGCGGCCGGGTGAGACGCCCCGCCCGGGTCGCATCCCGCTGGAGGATCTGCTGGCCGAGGCCGACGTGCTGAGCCTGCATTGCCCGCTCACCGAGACCACGCGCAACCTCATCGATGCCGCTGCCCTGGCGCGGATGAAGCCCGGCGCCCTGCTGATCAATACGGCACGCGGCGGCATCGTGGACGAGACGGCCCTGCTCGACGCCCTGCGCTCCGGGCACCTGGGGGGTGCCGGCATCGACGTGCTGGCGACCGAACCCCCGACCGGGCCGCATCCGCTGCTCGAGGCCGACCTGCCCCAGCTCATCGTCACGCCACACGTGGCCTGGGCGAGCCGCGAGGCCCGCCAGCGCCTGCTGGACCAGATCGCGGACAACATCCGCGCCTTCCGGGCCGGCACCCCACGCAACGTCGTCACAGCTGCAGACTGAGGACCCGAAGACATGACCACCGAAGACCGCCTGGCGGAACTGGAGATCGCCTTCGCCCACCACGAGGCCACCGTGGAACAGCTGAACCAGGCGTTGATCGGCCAGCAGGCCGTGATCGACGCCCTCTCGCTGGAGGTTCAGCAACTGCGCGACCGGGTGCGCGCCATCACCCCGTCGAACATCGCCAGCGAGGCGGAAGAGACCCCGCCACCCCATTACTGACCCCATGACCGCACTCGTGCTGCGCTGCGAAGACCCGGCCCGTCAGGCACAGGCCGCCGCCCTGGCCGGGCGGCTCGGCATCCCGCTGGACGATGACGCGGCCGCCGGGCTGGCCCTGGTCTACACCCGCGAACGCCTGGAGTTGCGCGCCCTCGGCCCGGATGCCCCGGGGCCCGTGTATGTGGACTTCGTCGAGGGCCGTGCGCGCCATCGCCGGCTCTACGGCGGCGGACGCGGCCAGCCCCTGGCCCGGGCGGCCGGCCTGAAGAAGGGACAGACGCCCTCGGTGGTGGATGCCACGGCAGGACTCGGACGCGACGCCTTCGTACTGGCCACACTGGGCTGTCGCGTCACGCTCGTCGAGCGCAGCCCGGTGATCGCCGCCCTGTTGCGCGACGGCCTGGAACGCGCCGCCGCCGATGCGGAACTGGGTGCCTGGATCGGCGAGCGCATGATCCTGGTGGAGGGCGATGCCGCCGACTGGCTGCACGGCCTCTCCCCTGCCGAGGCGCCGGATACGGTCTACCTGGACCCCATGTACCCGCACCGCGACAAGAGTGCCCTGGTGAAGAAGGAGATGCGCCTGTTTCGCGAGCTGGTCGGCGAAGACGGCGATGCGGCGGAGATCCTCGCCAGCGCCCTGGGAAAGGCCCGTCAGCGCGTCGTGGTCAAGCGCCCGAAGGGCGCACCCAGCCTGGAGGGGCCGCCGCCCTCGGCCGCCATCGAGAGCAGGAACACGCGCTACGACCTGTACGTCGTGCCGCGCGCGGCACCTGCGAACACTGCCTAGCCGATACCGGCTACTCGGCCAGCAGGATCAGCGTGTCGCCCGACAGACGATGGGCCGGCACGCCGAGGTTGCGCGGCGCACGCTCCCCGGCCAGCACCCGGCCCGCGTAGTCGTAGCGACTGCCCGCACAGCGGTCGCGCAGACCGCCTGGCCAGCCATCGGCATCCGGTGCCGCCGGCGGCACCAGGTCGAGGGGACAGTTGAGCGCGGTGTCGTAGTCGAGCACCACGAGATAGCGCGCCGACAGCGAACGCAGCCCCCCCTCGACCTCGACCGGCTGGCGGCTGCGACGGGATCCGGGGTCGGCCAGCGCCGGTCCCGTCCCCGCTTCCAGCGTGGCGAGCATGGCCGGCGAACGGTGCAGCACGAGGTAACGACGGCCCGCCCACTCGATGCGCTGCACCGCCCCCTCCGGCAGCCCGGCCAGGTCGACGCGATGACCGGCCGTCCCGCCTCCCGGTTCGGGTCCGGGCAGGCTGCGGGTGAAGGCATAGGCCACGGCCAGCAGGCCGATCAGCAGCAGCAGCTTGATCGCACCGCGCAGGGCACTGCGGGTGGGGTTGTCGTTTACAGAATCGATCATCTGCATTTCTCGTCGTCGGTCGATGTTACAATCACGCCATTGGTGAAACGCAACGAGACGGATTGGAACCAACCATGAAAATGAGCGGACAGACCTACGAAGGCATCCACAACGACAAATGGGGCGGCATGACCATGCTCGGCAACATCGTCAAGGATGCCTGGATCTTCGAGCTCATCCCCGAAACCGAGACCTGCGAGGGCTGGAATCTCGGCCGCATGCAGGAACTGTACGATCGTGTGAGTGCGGCCAAGCAGAAGTACGGCTACACCTTCTCCGACCTGCCGCCCGAGATCCAGGAACGCCACCGGCGCATCCATGGCGAGGCCATCAAGCGGGCCCGGGAACTGGGCTGGGACCCGGATCGCGACCTCTCTGACGAGGCCTGAGTCCCGGCCCGCGCAGGCGCGGGCTCAGTCGCGAAAGTTGTTGAACTGCAGCGGCACCTCGATCTTCGCCTCCCGCAGGAGCTGGATGGCCGCCTGCAGGTCGTCACGCTTCTTGCCGGTCACGCGCACCTGCTCGCCCTGGATCTGGGCCTGCACCTTGAGCTTGGCGTCCTTGATCAGCTTGATGATCTGCTTGCCCACCGTCTGGTCGATGCCCTCGCGGAGCGTCACCACCTGGCGGGCGCGGTTGTTGGCCTCTTCCACCTTGCCCGGATCCATGCAGGCCAGGTCGATGCCGCGCTTGGCGAGTTTCTGGCGCAGGATGTCCATGATCTGCTCCAGCTGAAATTCGCTCTGCGCGTGCAGGGTCAGGGTGTGCTCCGCCTGCTCGACCCGCGCGTCGCTGCCCTTGAAGTCGTAGCGGTTGCCCACTTCGCGGTTCACCTGGTCGACGGCATTGGTCAGTTCGTGCTGGTCGATCTCGGAAACCACATCGAATGACGGCATAGACATTCTCCCTCATCGTTCGAGCTGTTAACGTATCACAGGACGCATCACACGAGGATCGCCATGACCCACCTGTTCCTGTTCTGGGGCGCCGTGAACGCGGCCCTCGCCGTCGCCATGGGCGCCTTCGGTGCGCACGGCCTGAAACAAAGCATGGAGCCCGCGCTGCTTGCCGTGTACCAGACCGGCGCGCAGTACCACCTCTTCCATGCCCTGGGCCTGTTGCTGGTCGGTGTCATCGCCCGCGCTCGCGGCGATCGCCTGCTCGCCGTCAGCGGCTGGCTGCTGCTGGCCGGCATGGTGCTGTTCAGCGGCAGTCTCTACCTGCTGGCCATCACCGGTGAACGCTGGCTCGGCGCCATCACCCCGTTCGGCGGCACGGCCTTCATCCTCGCCTGGCTGCTGCTGGCGGTCGCCGCGTGGCGGCGATCCCCCGGGGACGCTTGACCCCCGGGGGACGCTCCACCATCATCCCTGCGCATCACACCGCGACCACGCCATGAGAGGATTCGAGACATGAGCCATGCCTCCTTTGCCCTGCACGCCGAACAGACCGTCGAGGACCTGATGGAACGCCTGGAGGCCATCGATGCCCTGGAAGACTGCGACATGGATCTGATCGACGGCGTGTTCGAGCTCGAGTTTGCCGACGGCGCCAAGCTCATCATCAATCGCCAGGAACCGGTCGAGCAGCTCTGGCTCGCCTCGCCCGAAGGCCCTGCGCACTTCGGCTACAACGGCGATTCCGGCGAGTGGGAGAACGACAAGACCGGCGAGTCGCTCACCGCCACCCTGGAGCGGGTGCTCAGCCAGAAGACAGGCCAGAGCATCCGCCTCTGACCCGCTAGTCCCGCTCTTCCTTGTGGTTGGCCTTTTTCTCCTTGGCCGCATCACGTTCCAGCTGCTGGATCTGCTCGATCAGCACGGCAGGCGAATGCCGTTCCAGGTCGCGGTCGATCAGTGGCCACAGCTGCGCAAAGGCCGGGTTACGCTGCAGCTGCAATCGCGCCAGCGATACCGAGATCGGTCGAAAGGCGCGAAACAGCAGGTAGGCCAGGGTCGCGATCACCAGCGCCCCCAGTTGCTGGCCCTGGAACCAGGCGTAGAGCGCCGCGCCGTAACCGGCAAACGCCAGCAGCACGATGGCGGCCGTGACCTGGTGGACGCGGCCGACGAAGCGAAGCAGCGGGCCGCGAAACTGCTGGAATTCCTGCTGGTCCATGGCATCAAGGATTCGATATAGTGGGCGAGGGCGAACAATGCCCCAACATGATGCCGGGCGGCAACCCCGCCAGGCCCTGAAACTGGGCATCCGATGACGAGCAGGCTGGTCAGGCACTTCGACAGAAACACGCGGGGTCGCGACTTCGCCGTGGGCGACGTCCACGGCATGTACAGCATGCTGGAGGACCTGCTCGACCAGGTCGGTTTCGACCCGGCATGCGACCGCCTGTTCTGCGTCGGCGACCTGATCGATCGCGGCCCCGAGTCCGACCGCACCCTGGAATTCCTGGCCTATGAATGGTTCCATGCCGTACAGGGCAACCACGAGCGCATGCTCATCGAGTCGATCGATGACCCGGACGGCATGCACAACTGGACCACGAACAACGGCGGCGAATGGTGGCTGGACATCGATGCCGGCACGCAGGCGGTGTTTCGCAAGGCCATCGATGCCCTGCCCATCGCCATGGAGGTGGAGACCGAGGAAGGCCTGGTCGGCATCGTGCATGCCGATATCCCCGCCGAGACCAGCTGGCACGACTTCCTGGAGCTGATGGAGGACGACAAGTACCTCCAGTACTACGCCGTCTGGTCGCGCAACCGGCTGCGCCGGGCCGAGGCCCGTGGCGAGGTACCACGGGTGGAGGGACTGCGGCTGCTGCTCGTCGGACATACCCCGCTGCGCCAGGCGGCACAGATGGAGAACATCTACTACCTGGACACCGCGGCCGCCTACTGGGAGGACGTGGACGGGGCCAAGCTCAGCCTGCTGCAGTTCAGTCCCGGACTCGAGCTCACTGCCATGGAGACCCATGGCAGCCTGCGCGAATACTGAGCCCGGCCGTAGTCAGTCCGCCTCGCCCAGACCCGTCGGCAGCCCGTCGATGCTCTCCTGGTTCTTGTCACGCTGATACTGCAGCAGTCCCTCCTCGCCCTTCTTCGCCGCCCAGCGGCCGTACTCCTCCCGCTCGCCCCGGTAGTCCATCAACGGAACGCCAAAGCCACAGGAGGTCTGCACCGACTCGACGTGCAGCAGCACCACCTGGCGGCCACCCGGGTGATCGGGAAACCGTCTGCTCAGGGCCTCCCAGCCGTCATCCGACGGCCGCCTCAGCTCGCCGCGCCCGTAGAGGCGCAGAATGAGCGGGCGCCCCTCGAAGCTGCAGAACATGAACGTCAGCCGACCATCCTCGCGCACGTGAGCGGCCGTCTCCGCACCAAAACCGGTCAGGTCCAGGTAGCCCACGGTGTGCGCATCGAGCACCCGCAGGGTGTCCATGCCCTTGGGCGAGATGTTGATTCGTCCCTCACCGGGCGCAGAGCCCGTAAAGAAGAGATGCTGGCACTCAATGAAATCAATGTGTTCCTGGCTTAATTCCGTATAGATCCTACCCATATACCCGCCCCGGTTTTCCGGCTTCCGCCGGTGTGGTTGTACCTGACTCTGGCACTCCAATATACTCTGGCGAGCATTTTTCTCGCCAAGACAAACAACGACTCCACTGGAGCACCCATGACTGCACACTCCTTCCATCCCCCGGTCCGCACCCTGATGGGCCCCGGCCCCTCCGACGTCAATCCCCGCATCCTGGAGGCCATGTCGCGACCGACCATCGGTCACCTCGATCCGGTATTCGTCGGCATGATGGAAGAGATGAAGTCGCTGCTGCAATACGCCTTCCAGACGAAGAACGAGCTCACCCTGCCCGTTTCTGCCCCCGGTTCGGCCGGCATGGAGACCTGTTTCGTGAACCTGGTCGAACCCGGCGACGAGGTCATCATCTGCCAGAACGGCGTGTTCGGCGGACGCATGAAGGAAAACGTCGAGCGCTGTGGCGGCAAGGCCATCATGGTCGAGGACGACTGGGGCAAGCCGGTGGACCTCAACAAACTGGAGGCCGCCCTCAAGGCCAACCCCGGGGCCGGCATCGTCGCCTTCGTGCACGCCGAGACCTCGACCGGCGCGCAGTCCGATGCCGAGGCCATCGCCAGACTGGCCCACGCCCACGACTGCCTGGTGATCGCCGACACCGTGACCTCGCTGGGCGGCACCCCGCTCAAGGTCGACGAATGGGGCATCGACGCCATCTACTCCGGCACCCAGAAGTGCCTGTCCTGCGTGCCCGGCCTGTCGCCGGTCTCCTTCGGCGAACGCGCCGTGGAACGCATCAAGGGCCGCAAGACGAAGGTCCAGAGCTGGTTCCTCGACCTCAACCTGGTGATGGGCTACTGGGGTGGCGGCGCCAAGCGCGCCTATCACCACACCGCGCCCATCAACACCCTCTACGCCCTGCACGAGGCCCTGGTGCTGCTGCAGGAGGAAGGCCTGGAAAACGCCTGGGCACGCCACCGCAAGAACCACGAGGCCCTCAAGGCCGGTGTCGAGGCCATGGGCCTGTCCTTCTTCGTCGAGGAGGCCCATCGCCTGCCGCAGCTCAACGCCATCACCGTGCCGGACGGGGTCGACGAGGCCGCCGTGCGCAGCGCCCTGCTGAAGGAATACAGCCTGGAGATCGGTGCCGGCCTGGGCCCGATGGCGGGCAAGATCTGGCGCGTCGGCCTGATGGGCTTTGCCAGCAACCCGAAGAACGTGCTGTTCTGCCTGGGGGCGCTGGACAGCGTGCTCGGCGGCATGGGTGCCGACATCGACAGCGGCAAGGCGGTGGCCGCCGCACGGGCCGTCTACGGCGCCTGACCGGCCAACCCGCAAGCCCCAAGGAAAAGGCCCGGCATGTCCGGGCCTTTTCGCGTCTGGCTAACCGCCGGCCCCCGGGTCGTCCGTCAGCGGCTCGAGGCCCACACGGGGCGGCGGATTACATGGGACAGCGCTGAATCGTTTTGCCACTTCCGCCGCTGCGGGCGGAAAATAGATCGTCACCCGGCAATGCAGGCCATCCCCCAGGCGGCTGTAGCGGTAGGCGCCCGTAGCCCCCTGCCCGGCATCCAGGCAGGCCTGGCGGACGGCCTCGCAAAGGTCCTCCGCCACGAGCGCATCCCCCGCCTCCAGGCGCCACCAGTGCGTCATGTCGATGGCTGGATATATGGCGCGGCCGGTGCGAACTCGCGCAGCAGGGATTCCAGCACCTGGGCCGAGCGCGGACGGGCGAAATAGAATCCCTGCGCCAGCTCGCAGCCCGCCTCCCTGAGGAGTTCGGCCTGCTGCCGGGTCTCCACCCCTTCGGCAATGACACTCAAACCCAGTGCCTCGGCCATGGACAACATCGTGTTGACCAGCAGCCCGTAGGTCTCATCCTCTCCCAGCCGTGAGACAAAGCTGCGATCGATCTTGAGGGCATCGATGTTGAGGCTTGCCAGGTACTCCAGCGTCGAGTAGCCGGTACCGAAGTCGTCGAGATAGATGCGAAAGCCGTGCTCGCGCAATTCGCTCAGCAACTCGTTGGCCCGCACGGGATCAGCCAGCAGGCTGGTCTCGGTGATCTCCAGGGCGATACCGGCGGCGGTCTCGTGCGACTGGTTCGCCAGCACGCGCATCTGCTGCACGAAGGCCGAGCTGTCGAGCTGGCGTGCCGAGACATTCACGGCGATCTGCAGTTCGGGGAGCCCCTCGCCACGCCATGCCTGGGCCTGCCACCAGGCCTGTTCCACCGTCCACAAACCGATTTCGCCGATCAACCCGCTCTCCTCGGCGACGGGGATGAAGCGACCGGGGGGCACATTGCCCAGCGACGGCGAGCGCCAGCGCAGCAAGGCCTCGGCACCACGCAACAGGCCCGTTTGCAGCTCCACCACCGGTTGATAGTAGAGCTCGAAACCCCGATCGCGCACGGCATCGCGCAGCGCCTGCTCCAGGAGCATGCGCTCGGCGTAGGCGCGATCCTCCTCCACCGAGTAAAAGTGCACGACGTCATTGCTGGCATGCCCGCGGGCATTGACCGTGAGCATGGCCGCGCGCACCAGCTCATCCGCCGTCTCCGCGTCCTGTGGACAGGAGGCGACTCCTGCACCGGCACTGACCTCCAACGTCTCATCGTTGAGCACCAGCTTGAGTGGGAACACGTCCATGACCTCCCGGGTCAACACATAGAGCTGGTCCAGGTCTGCCAGTTCGGGCGCCATCACGGCAAACTCGTGGCTACCCAGTCGCGCCAGGGTATCTCCGGGGCGCAGCCGGTTGCCCAGTGTATCTGCCACCGCGCGCAACACCTCGTCACCCACGCCATGGCCATGCAGGTCATTGATGCGGCGAAATCCCTGCACATTGATTACCATCAACCCCACCGAATCACCGGGCCGATGGTGGGCAATGGCCTGGTCGATACGATCACGCAGATAGCTCTCGTTGGGCAGCTGGGTCACCGGATCATGTCGGGCAAGGTAGTCCAGACGTTGCGCCTTGCTGATAACGTCCAGCCCCAGTCCCACGTCGTTCGACATCTCGTCGAGCAGCCGTAACTCGGCATCATCGAAGGCAGACGGGTCGCGCGAGAGCAGTACCATCACGGCCGAGAGCCGGTCTTCGGCACTGACCGGAAAGGCCGCCAGGGCTCGAAATCCGCAACTCGACGCCCAGGTACACCAGGTATCGCAGAGTGCCTCATCCGACAGGTCGGTGGCCACGAAGGCGCGGCGTTCCCTGATGAGCCGTGTCAGGGCCGAGTCGGGCCGGTGCACCATGCGCGCCCGCATGGCGCGCCCCAGCCAGCCGCGGTCGTCGCCGGCCCGCGCCACCGTTGCAAAGCCACGGCCGTCGGCCTCGGGCACTGCCAGCCAGGCAAAGTCGAAGCCGCCCAGTTCAACACAGATGCGACAGGCCTCCCCGGCCAGTTCGTCGCGCTCGCGTATGCGCACGATGCTGCCGTTGATTGCACTGAGCATGCGATAGCCGCGATTGAGCCGGGCCAGGGCCTCCTGGTGCTCCTGCAAGGCCTGATTCTGGGCGAAGAGATGACGGCCATAGTGATAAACGAGGAGAGACAGCAAGGCGGCAGTGAGAGCGACATAAAACCACCCCTTCAGCGTCTGCAGTTCCGTGAGCATGCGCGCATCGGTGGCAATCGCCCCGACCAGCCGATCGGAAAAGAGTATCCACAGGCCACCGATAACGGCGTAGAAAAGGCCGATCCAGAGGGCGGCAACGGCCGGCGTCAGGGTCTGGGACCGTGTGCGCCGTCGGTCTGCGAGCGGTAATTTCATACCGGGCCGGGTCGTTCCATGCAGGGCAACACTACCGAGCTTAGCAGCTCGGCGAAAAAACCAACCATTCGACTGGGATTTGCCCCTGTTGCGGAGGGCGCGGGAGCTGGTGAGCGGGGACAAACCACAGCAAGCAGACGGGCACGGCCCATGTGATTTGCTACAGAGGACACAGAGATGTGTCGATTTCGTGATTTTACTCTGTGAACCCTGCGTCTTCTGTGACTGGACTGCCGCCCCTCGCCTAAGGCCTCAGGTCTTCCTCGCCCGGTCCCGCTGGCGCAGCTCGGCCAGCTTTTCCCGGATCCTGATCTCGAGCCCCCGCTCCACCGGCTCGTAAAAGCGCAGGTCGCCCAGCTCCTCCGGCAGATAGCGTTCCCCGGCGGCATAGCCGTCTGCCTCGTCGTGGGCATAGCGGTAGCCGTCGCCGTGCCCCAGTTCCTTCATGAGTTTCGTCGGCGCGTTGCGGATGTGCATGGGCACCTCCAGGCTGCCCGATTCGCGGGCCACGCTCATGGCCTGGTTGTAGGCCTTGTAGACGGCATTGCTCTTGGGCGCGACGGCGAGATAGACGATGGCCTGTGCGAGGGTGAGCTCGCCCTCGGGGCTGCCCAGGCGTTCGTAGGTATCCCAGGCATCGAGCGCGAGCGACAGCCCGCGGGGATCGGCGTTGCCGATGTCCTCGCTGGCCATGCGCACCACGCGACGCGCGATATAGACCGGGTCGCAGCCGCCATCCAGCATGCGGCAGAACCAGTAGAGCGCCGCATCCGGGTCGGAGCCGCGCACCGACTTGTGCAGGGCCGAGATCTGGTCGTAGAAGTAGTCGCCGCCCTTGTCGAATCGGCGCAGGCTCTGGCTGGTCACCTCGACGATGGTGTCGGTGCCGATCTGCCCTGCCCCGTCCGTGCCTGGCTCGGCGAGATCCGCGGCGATCTCCAGCAGGTTGAGTGCGCGCCGGGCATCGCCGTCCGCGGCCTTCGCCAGCAGCTCGCGCGCGGCCGGGTCGATGGTCAGCTCGCGATCGCCCAGACCCTGCTCGCTGTCGGTCAGGGCGCGATCGATGATGCGCGCGATGTCCTCCTCGGTGAGCGACTTGAGGACGTAGGTGCGCACGCGAGAGAGCAGCGCGTTGTTCAGTTCGAAGGAGGGGTTTTCGGTGGTGGCACCGATGAAGAAGATGGTGCCGTCCTCTATATGCGGCAGGAAGGCATCCTGCTGCGACTTGTTGAAGCGATGCACCTCGTCGACGAAGAGCACGGTGCGCCGCCCCTGCTGGTCGCGTGCCAGGCGCGCCTGCTCGATGGCGGCACGGATGTCCTTCACGCCCGAGAGCACGGCGGAGAGCGAGAGGAACTGTGCGCCGCAGTAATTGGCGATGAGCTTGGCCAGCGTGGTCTTGCCTGTGCCCGGCGGGCCCCAGAAGACCATCGAGTGCAGGCGGTCCTCCTCGATCGCCTTGCGCAGCGGCTTGCCGGGGGCCAGCAGATGACCCTGCCCGGCGTAGTCGTCCAGGTGCCGCGGCCGCATGCGATCGGCCAGCGGCTTGAAGTCGTTGCCGTCCTGTGCGAACAGGTCCATTGCGCGCCTGTCCCTATTCCCCGCGGATCACGTCCACACCGGGCGGCGCCTCGAAGCGAAAGTCGGCGGCAGAGATCTGCTCGTTCACCCGCATGTTGGAAAAACGAATCACCGTGCGCTGACCGAACTGGTCGAACAGCACCATCTGTTTCAGCCCCTCGCTGTCCAGCCCGAAGCGGATGCGATGAAAGTCGGTGTCCTTCATCTTCGGCACGATCACCACCCAGTCCATGTCGCCATCGGTGGTCTCCTCGATGATGGTGAAGTCCTCGCCCAGCGGCCGACTCTCGCTGAGCAGCACGATGGGGGTGGAGCCCAGGGCCTCGCCCATGCCGCGAACACTCGCCTGTGCCAGCTCCCTGTCGTAGATCCAGACGAACTGGCCGTCGGCCACGATGGTCTGGCTGAAGGGGGTCTCATAATCCCAGCGAAAGCGCCCGGGACGCAGCAGCTTCATGCGTCCGGCCGCCTCCTGCACGATGACATCGTCCTCGTCGGTGACCGTCTGGGTGAAATCCGCCTTCAGGGTAACGACGTTCTGGAAGAAGAAATCGAGACGCTCCTCGCCACGTCCCGCCCAGGCGGACTGGGCGGCAAGCAGCAGGAGCAGCAACAGGGTTTGAAGCAGTGGTTTCATCATCATCCTTTCGGCGGCGCAGGCGCCAGCACTTCACGTTGACCGTTGGATTGCAGGGGGCCCACCACGCCGGCCGCCTCCATGTCTTCCACCATGCGCGCGGCGCGGTTGTAACCGACCTTGAGGCGTCGCTGCACGTAGGAGATGGAGGCCTTGCGCGACTCGGTGACGATGGCCACCGCCTGGTCGTAGAGCGGATCGCTCTCGGCATCGCCCTCGATGGGCTCGAGACCCGGCACGCCATCGCCGCCGCCCAGCGGTTCCTGTAGGACTTCCTCGATGTAATTCGGTTCGCCGCAGCCGCGCAGGTAGTCCACCACCTTGTGCACCTCCTGGTCGGAGACGAAGGCCCCGTGCACGCGCACCGGGTGTGCCGTGCCCGGCGGCAGGTACAACATGTCGCCGTGCCCCAGCAGCTGCTCGGCGCCCATCTGGTCGAGGATGGTGCGCGAGTCCACGCGCGAGGACACCTGGAAGGCGACGCGGGTCGGGATGTTGGCCTTGATGAGGCCGGTGATCACGTCCACCGACGGACGCTGCGTGGCGAGGATGAGATGGATCCCGGCGGCACGCGCCTTCTGCGCGAGCCGCGCGATGAGTTCCTCCACCTTCTTGCCCACCACCATCATCATGTCGGCGAACTCGTCCACCACGATGACGATGAACGGCAGGGTCTCGAGCTCCGGCGGGCCCGCCTCGGGATCGAAGGCGCGTGCCGCATCCCACAGCGGGTCGCGGATCGGCTCGCCCTTCTCCCGGGCGTCCTTCACCTTGCGGTTGTAGCCGGTGATGTTGCGCACGCCGAGCGCCGACATCAGCTTGTAGCGGCGCTCCATCTCGGCCACGCACCAGCGCAGGCCGTTGGCGGCCTCCTTCATGTCGGTGACCACGGGCGCCAGCAGGTGCGGAATACCTTCGTATACCGACAGCTCGAGCATCTTGGGGTCGATCAGGATCAAGCGGACCTGCTCCGGTGTGGCCTTGTAGAGCAGGCTAAGCAGCATGGCATTAACCGCAACTGACTTGCCCGAACCGGTGGTGCCCGCCACCAGCAGGTGCGGCATCTTGGCCAGATCGGCCACCGTGGCGGCCCCGCTGATGTCCTTGCCCAGCGCCAGGGTGAGTGCCGAGGCCGACTTGTCGTAGGCCGCCGACTCCAGGATCTCGCCCAGGGTGACGATCTCGCGGTTCTCGTTAGGGATCTCCAGCCCCACGGTGGGCTTGCCCGGGATCACCTCGACAATGCGT
Organism: Chromatiales bacterium; assembly: GCA_014762505.1. Classification (NCBI taxonomy): domain Bacteria; kingdom Pseudomonadati; phylum Pseudomonadota; class Gammaproteobacteria; order Chromatiales; species Chromatiales bacterium. The sequence continues at coordinate 26,942 of JABURS010000042.1, forward strand.
ACGCTCACCACGGACAGGGCGCGCGCCAGGTCCTTCACCAGGTTGGTGATCTTGTTCACCTTGAGCCCCGGCGCAGGCTGCAGCTCGAAGCGCGTGATCACCGGCCCGGGATGCACGGCCACCACCTCCACCTCGATGCCGAAGTCTCTCAGCTTGAGCTCCACCTGGCGGGACATGGCCGCCAGGGCCTCTTCGGAGTAATTGCCGCGGCGCTCGGGTGCCGGGTCCAGCAGGGCGAACGGCGGCAGACCGCCCTCACCCCCCTTGGCCTCGAACAGCGGAATCTGCTTCTCCTTTTCCACCCGTACGCTGGGCTCGGGCTTGGTGATCACCGGCTCGATGCGCGGCTTCTTGCGCTCGGCCTTCTTCACCTTCTCCTTGAGAAAGCTCTCCTCACGCTCCTGGCGCACCTGCCGTGCCGCGCGCCGCTCGCGCAGCTCGTTGATGCGTCCCTGCACCCAGGCCATCGCATCCAGGGTGAGACGCCCGGTGAGGTCCATCACCGCCAGCCAGGAGATGCCGGTAAAGAGGGTGAGGCCGAAGAGGAACAGGGCGAGCAGGATGACCGTGGTGCCGACGAGGTTCAGCACGCCCTCCATGCCCAGGCCGACGACGTCACCGAGGATGCCGCCGGCGAACATGGGCAGGCTGCCCGGGGCGAAGTGCAGTGCCGCCAGCCCGCAGCCGGCGGCCAGGGTGACCAGAAACCCGGCCCAGCGCAGGCCGAGGGTACGCAGGTCCAGGCTGCCATCCTCGTTGCGCCCGCGGTACACCAGCAGGCCGCTGTAGGCCACGATCACCGGGGCGAGGAAGGCCAGGTAGCCGAACAGGGAGAACAGCACGTCGGCGAACCAGGCCCCGGCCACGCCACCGAGGTTGGCGGCATCGGCATGTCCGGTGCCGGTATGCGACCAGCCGGGATCGGCCGGGTCGTAGCTCAGCAGCGCGATCGCCAGGTAAAGTCCTGCCGCGACCAGCACGACCAGCGCCCCCTCGCGCAGGCCATGGCCCACGTGCACGCGCAGCGGGCGGCGCTCCGACTTCTTGGAAGTGGCTTGTGCCAAAGTAATATTCGCTCTTAAGTAGTTCTTGTAATAGCTTGATTATACGCGGGATAGTTCCTCGCGAACACCCGGGTGCACATAGGCGCCATCGCGCACGTTCACGCCCGTGGCAAGCGCCGCGTCGCGCTCCCAGCCCGCTGCCGCCAGGCGCAGCACATAGGGTACCAGAACCGCCGACAGGGCCTGCGACGAAGTGCGCGGAACCGCCCCCGGCATGTTGGTGACGGTAAAGTGCAGCACCCCCTCCTCCACGTAGGCGCCTTCCTCGTAGGTGGTGGGCCGGGTGGTCTCGGCACAGCCCCCCTGGTCCACCGAGACATCGGCCAGCACGCTGCCCCGCGGCATGGCCCGCACCATCTCGCGGGTGATCACCCGCGGGGCATGCCGCCCGGGCACCAGCACGGCGCCCACGGTCAGGTCCGCGCCGTGCAGGGCCTCGGCGACATCATCGCCAAAGGCCTGCAGCCCGGTGACGTTCGGCCCGATGGCGCGGGCCGCCTCCAGCCGGTCGCGGCGCTTGTCGAAGACCGTCACGCGGGCCCCCATGCCGGCGGCGAGCCGGGCCGCGGTGAGGCCCACATGCCCCGCCCCCACCACGACCACGTGGCCGCGCGTGGTCCCCGCCACGCCGCCCAGCAGCACCCCGCGCCCGCCCTGCGGCTGCAGCAGCAACTGCGCCCCCATCTGCACGGCGATGCGCCCGGCGATGTCACTCATGGGCGCCAGCAGAGGCAGCCCGCCGTCCTCCTCCAGGGTCTCGAAGGCCACGGCAGTGAGGCCGATCTCGCGCAGGCGCTCGCCCAGTGCCGGCGCCGCCGCCAGGTGCAGGAAACAAAACAGGCAGTGATGGGGTCTGAGCAACGCGAGGTCGGCCTCCACCGGCTCCTTGACCTTCACGATCAGTTCACCCTGGGCATACAGACTTGCCGCATCCGGCAGCACAGTCACTCCGGCGGCCTGGTAGTCGGCATCGGCATACCCGGCCCTGGTCCCGGCTCCGGACTCGATGAAGACCTCGTGGCCGGCTGCGATCAGTGCACCGCAGGCCGCCGGGATCAGGGCCACGCGGCCCTCGGCCGGCTTGATCTCGCGGGGAATGGCTATGTGCATCCGGGGCTCCTTCACAGGTTGGTGCTGTGGGTTCTGCGCTTTACGCCCTGACGGGCATCCCCTACCATAGCGGGCGGTCCGTCGCGACGCAGCGATTATCTAGCGCCTTGTTTTATAAATAAAATTGCGGAGAAAAGATACATGAGCGAAGCCAGGCATTGTCGCCTCCTGATCCTCGGCTCCGGCCCCGCGGGCTACACGGCCGCCGTCTACGCCGCCCGTGCCAACCTCAGGCCCGTCCTGGTCACCGGTCTCGAACAGGGTGGTCAGCTCATGACCACCACCGATGTCGACAACTGGCCCGGTGACAACGACGGCGTGATGGGCCCCGAGCTGATGGAGCGCATGCGCAAGCACGCCGAGCGCTTCGACACCGAGATCGTCTTCGACCACATTCACACGGCGAAGCTCACCGAGAAGCCCTTCACCCTGATCGGCGACCAGGCCACCTACACCTGCGACGCCCTCATCATCGCCACCGGCGCCTCGGCCATGTACCTGGGCCTCGAGTCCGAGGAGGCCTTCAAGGGCAAGGGGGTCTCCGCCTGCGCCACCTGCGACGGCTTCTTCTACCGCAACCAGAAGGTCGCCGTCATCGGCGGCGGCAATACCGCCGTGGAAGAGGCGCTGTACCTGTCGAATATCGCCTCCGAGGTGATCCTGGTCCACCGCCGCGACAAGCTGCGCTCCGAGAAGATCCTGCAGGACCACCTGTTCGAGAAGGAAAAGAACGGCAACGTCACCATCCTCTGGGACAGCGTGCTCGACGAGGTGCTGGGTGACAACAGCGGCGTCACCGGCATGCGCGTGAAGAACGTGAAGACCGGCGAGACCCGGGACATCGAACTGCAGGGCGTGTTCGTCGCCATCGGCCACAAGCCCAACACCCAGCTCTTCGAGGGACAGCTCGAGATGGCCGGCGGCTACCTCAAGGTGAAGAGCGGCACCGAGGGCAATGCCACGCAGACCAGCATCCCGGGCGTGTTCGCCGCCGGCGACGTGATGGACCACATCTATCGCCAGGCCATCACCTCCGCCGGCACCGGCTGCATGGCCGCGCTGGACGCCGAACGCTACCTCGACAACCTCGCCGCGAAGTAGGCCCATGGCCGGAGGCACCGCCTCCGGCCCCTCCCCCCGCCATGGACATCCGTATCGAGACCTCGCTCGAGGGCATCCAGCCGGCGGAATGGGATGCCCTCGGCGGGCATGCCGACCCCTTCCTCTCCCACGCCTTCCTCAGCGCCCTGGAGCGCCACGACTGCGTGGGCGAGACCTTCGGCTGGTATCCGCGCCACCTCGTCGTGCGCGACGAGACGGGCCGCCTGGTCGGTGCCATGCCCATGTACCTCAAGACCAACTCCTACGGCGAGCTGGTCTTCGACTGGAGCTGGGCATCGGCCTACGAGCGTAGCGGACGACGCTACTATCCCAAGCTCGTCGTCGGCATCCCCTACACCCCGGTCACCGGCCGCCGGCTGCTGGTGGCCGACGACGTGGACGGCGAGGCCATGCGCGACCTGCTGATCGACTCGGCCGTCCGGCTCGCCACGGACAACGGCCTGTCGGGCATCCACTGGCTGTTCCTCACGCCGGCCGACCGGCAGCGCCTGGCGGCACGGGGCATGCTGCTGCGCCGGGACTGCCAGTATCACTGGCACAACCGCGGCTACGCCGACTTCGAGGCCTTTGTCGCCGACTTCAGCGCACGCAAGCGCAAGAAGGTGAAACGGGAACGCCGCCGGGTGGCGGAACAGGACATCCGGCTCCGCACGCTGCACGGCCAGGAACTCACCGACGACGACTGGGCGACCTTCCATCGCTTCTATGTCGACACCTTCGAGAAGAACGCCGGCATCCCGACCCTGAGCCTGGACTTCTTCCGCGAGATCGGCCGCACCCTGGGCGAGCGCATCGTGGTGGTTTTCGCCGAGCACGCCGGGCGACGGGTGGCCGGCGCACTCAACTTTCGCAATGACAAGGCACTGTTCGGCCGCTACTGGGGCTGCGACCGGGACTTCCACAGCCTGCACTTCGAGGCCTGTTACTACCAGGGCATCGACTACTGCATCGCCGAGGGCCTGACCCGCTTCGAGCCCGGCGCCCAGGGCGAGCACAAGATCGCGCGCGGCTTCCTCCCCACCACCACCTGGTCCGCCCACTGGATCCTCGATGAGGACTTCCGCACCGTGATCGACACCTTCTGCCGCCGCGAACGCGGCTTCATGCAGGAGCGCTGCCAGGAACTGCTGCGCGAATCGCCGTTTCGTGAGGATATCGACGTGCAAGTCGACCGCGATTCGGGCGAGAATGGCTGAATGCGCACCAATCCCTACAATGGCAAGGACATGCCCGCCGAGGCGAGCGCCCTGCGCTATCGCGTGAGCCTGATGACGCCCACCAAGCGCTCCTTCTCCTACTCGGTCGCCACCCACATGGGTGCCTACAAGGCCGTGGCCATTGCCGTGGAGGCGCACATGGTGGCCGCCCCCAACGAGCGGGTGTACAAGCTCAGCGTCACCGAACTGCCGGGCGACAAGCGTGACGGGGCGGACCTCTACGACCGCTTCGAATGGTGACGACCGACGCGGGACCATGGCGCTCAATCTCATGAACCGCATCCACTGGCTCGACCCGCTGGACCCCGACCAGCCCTTCCCGCCCGTCTCCCGTGCCCTGCGCGATCCCGACGGCCTGCTGGCCGCCGGCGGCGACCTCTCCACCCCCCGCCTGCTGCGGGCCTACCGTGCCGGCATCTTTCCCTGGTACGAGGCGGGCCAGCCCATCCTCTGGTGGTCGCCCGATCCGCGCACCATCCTCTACCCCGAGGACCTCAACATCAGCCGCAGCCTGCGCAAGGCCCTGCGCAACCGGCCGTACGCGGTGACCTTCGATACGCGGTTTCGCGAGGTGATGCAGGCCTGCGCCGCGCCGCGTCCCGACCAGCACGGCACCTGGATCACCCCCGAGATGATCGAGGCCTACTGCGCGCTGCACGCAGCCGGCCATGCCCACTCGGTGGAGGTGAGCGACGACACCGGCCGGCTGGTCGGCGGGCTCTACGGCGTGGCCATCGGCCGTGTGTTCTTCGGCGAATCCATGTTCAGCCGCGTGCGCGACGGCTCGAAGATCGCACTGGCCTGGCTGGCCTGCCACCTGCAGCATTGGGGCTATCGCCTCATCGACTGCCAGCAGGCCACGCCGCACATGCTGCGCATGGGCGCACAGGGCATACCGCGGGAGACCTTCAGCGCGCTGCTGGACGAATACTGCCCCCGCCCGGGACAGGCCGCCCCCTGGCGGACGGCCCCGGCGCTCGACGTGGCGAACTGGCAGCCGCAGCGCGAGGACGGGTGCCCGTGATCGCGATCGCATTTCCTGCAACCCGGGGAGTATGAGACGCCGAAACGCGAGGGGGTTCACGCTGAGGCGCGGCCCCGCCCCCTAAGCTGGCTATCCATCACGGCGACACAGACAGCCCGGAGGGTAGCCCCATGCGTTCCGAAGACGCCCTGCAGCAGACGGTGCTGCGCACCACCCACATGCCGAGCACCCAAGACCGGCTGCGCCATGGCCTGGCGCAGCGCTGGCCCCAGCTCTACGGACTGGTACTCGTCCTCACCGCCCTGCCCGGCGCCGTCTTTCCCTTTGCCTTCCCGCTGCTGGGCGTGGCCATGCTGGCCTCGCTGGCAGGTCAGCTGTTCGCCCTGGACACCGGTTTTTCCTTCCAGCTCTTCCTCTCCCACCTTGCCCTGCTGGTACTGGCCGGCGCGATGAGCTGGTACCTGTGGCAGGAACGGCCGGTCCTGCCCCAGGGACGGCGCCTGGACGCGCGCGAGGCCCCGCTGCTTTACCCGCTGCTCGCCGACCTGCAACAGCACTTCGGCAAGGTGGACTTCGAACAGATCATCCTCTCGCCCGAATACGAGCTGCGCGTCGAGCGCACGCCGGTCAACGGCTATCCCCTGCGGCTGCGCAACAGCCTCATCATCGGCCTGCCGGTGCTGGAATCGCTCTCGGCGCCCCAGCTGCAGGTACTGCTCGCCCGCGAGGTCGGCTACCTCGCCCAGGCCCGTCGCCGTCCAGGCGCCTGGCTGATGGCCGTCGACGACATCAGCCGTGCCTATCGCAGTCACTACCGGGCCGGCTGGGGCCCGCAGCAGCTGCTGCCGCGCCTGTTCTACGCCCTGCACGCGCCCGTCTATGCATGGATGAGTCAGGAACACGGGCGCCAGGAACAGCGTCTGGCCAACCATCATCCGATGGAGCTGATCAACGACGACGTGGTCGCCCAGGCCCTGGTCAGCGACCACTTTGCCCAGTATGTCATGCACCACCAGTACTGGCCGGCCATCTACAAGGGCGCCCAGCGTCACCCGACGCCCAAGCATCCGCCTTACCTCAACCTGGAAAACTACATGCGCCGCGCCTACCGCAAGGGCGCCAGTGCCTACTGGCTGACCCACGTGCTCGGCCATTACCAGAAGACGCCGCATGGCCCCACGCTCGCCGAGCACCTGCAGGAGATCGGTCACAGCCGCATCCCCGAGCCGCGCGGTTTCGACCAGCCCGCCTCGCGCCAGCTCCTGCCGGCCCGCCTCGATGCCATCCGCGTCCAGATGGACCGCGCCTGGCTGGACGAGAACCTCGCGGCCTGGAAGCAGCAGTACAGCCAGAACCAGCGTCAGTGGGAGCGCATGAAACAGCTGATCGTGCAGGCCCAGAACGGGCGCCTGCCGGCAGAGGACGCCTGGGAATGCGCCCAGCTCATCCAGGCCCAGCTCAACGATCGCCACGAAGTGAGCGGCTATTACCGCCAGCTGCTCACCGCCTGCCCCGACTGCGCCCGCCTGCACTACTTCATCGGCCGCTATCTGCTGGCCGGCAACGAAGCGGACGGGGTGCAGGCCATCGAGTCGGCCATGCACCAGGATGCGGGCTACGTGCCGGACGGCTGCCAGCTGATCACGCGCTACCTGATGCGCACGGGGCAGCGCAAGGCCGCCCAGGAATACCGGCGCAAGGCGCTTGCCTACGGGGTGACGGCCGCCGACTGAACAGACATCGCCCCAGTCAGAGCAGGTGACGCCCGTCGAAGACATCGCAGTCGAGGGCGAAGGGATCCACGCCCTCGATGCAGCCCAGGTTGGCGCGATAATGCCCCGGCACGCGGGCGGTGATGTGGAAGGGATAGATGCCGCAGTGGCGGCAGAAATAGTGCTTGGCGGTCGCGGCCCCGAACTCGTAGAGCCCCAGGGCACCCTCCTCGGCCTCGATGTGAAAACGCTCCGGCGGGATCGCCTCGGGTGTCATCATCGCGCCCTTGCGCGCGCAGATCGAGCAATTGCAGCGCAGGCCGCGTGTGATCGGCTCTCCCTCGAAACTGAAGCGCACGGCCCCGCAATGACAGCTTCCGCCATGTTGCATCATCATGCCCTCCCTGGGCGGTTATTGTCCCGTCGGGACGCACGCGGCTATTTTCCGGCCGCCTTGCCCTTCGCGACGATGTAGTCGGTCACCGCGAACAGCACCCCCGATAAGACAAAGGTGAGGTGAATGATCACCTTCCACATCAGTATCTCCTGGCTGACCTCGGCGGCATTCACGAAGGCCTTGAGCAGCTCGATGGCGGAGATGGCGACAATGGCGCCGATGAGCTTGATCTTGAGGTCCGAGAAACCCACCTTGCCCATCCAGCCCGGACGGTCCTCGTGATCGCCCAGTGCGAACTTGGAGACGAAGTTCTCGTAGCCGCTGAGCGCGATGATCAGGAGCAGGCTGGCCAGCAGGGCGACGTCGACCAGTGTGAGGATGCTGACGATGGACTCCTGCGACGTGAGCGTGAACAACCCGCCGAGCAGGTGCCAGAGCTCCTTGAAGAACTTCACCAGCAGGGCGATGACCGCCACCATCAGGCCGGCGAAGAGCGGCGCCAGCAGCCAGCGGCTGCCGAACAGGGCGGCCTCGAAGAGGTGTTCGAACTTTTTCATCATCGGTCGTCCATCTCGTCCGTCGTAAGACAATGGCATCGATTCTGCCACCATGCCCCGCCACGAAAAAGGCCCCGGATCACCGATCCGGGGCCTTTTTTCATGACGGCTGCATGAAACACGCTCAGTCGGTCATGTTGTCCATGATGGAGCGCTTCACCTCGTCCAGGGTCGCATCCACGGTCAGCACCGGGGCGGTGGACTGCTTGATGGCCGTGTCCGGATCCTTGAGGCCGTTGCCGGTCAGGGTACAGACCACGCTGCTGCCCTCGGGGATCTTGCCGTTCTTGATGTCGCGCATCGCACCGGCCAGCGAGGCGGCGGAGGCGGGCTCGCAGAACACGCCCTCGGTCTCGGCCAGCAGCTTCTGTGCGGCGAGGATCTCCTCGTCCGTGCACTCGTCGAACCAGCCGCCGGATTCCTCCTTCACCTTCCAGGCCATGTCCCAGCTCTGCGGGTGGCCGATGCGGATGGCGGTGGCCACCGTCTCCGGGTTGTCGACCATGTGGCCGCGCATGAAGGGCGCGGAACCCGCGGCCTGGTAGCCGATCATCCGCGGGCGGTTGCCGACGATGGCGCCGCCGGCATACTTGCAGTGGCCCTTGCAGAAGGCGCAGGACTCGGTGACGTGGTCGCCGGAGGCCGAGGAATACTCGCAGTAGCCGATCCAGTGCGCGGTGATGTTGCCTGCATTGCCCACCGGCAGGCAGTGGTAATCCGGCGCGCGCCCCAGCTCCTCGATGATCTCGAAGGCGGCGGTCTTCTGCCCCTGCAGGCGATAGGGGTTGATGGAGTTGACGATGGTGACCGGGGCCTGTTCGGCCACCTCCTTCACCAGGCGCATGCCGTCGTCGAAGTTGCCCTTGATCTGGATGGTGACCGCGCCGTACATCATGGCCTGGGCCAGCTTGCCCATGGCGATCTTGCCGTCCGGGATGAGAACGAAGGCGGTGATGCCGGCCCGCGCGGCATAGGCCGCGGCGGCCGCCGAGGTGTTGCCGGTGGAGGCGCAGATGATGGCCTTGCTGCCCTCTTCCACCGCCTTGGTCACGGCCATGGTCATGCCGCGGTCCTTGAACGAACCCGTGGGGTTCAGCCCCTCGAACTTGACGTAGATGTCCACGTCCTTGCCGAGTTTCGCCGGGACGTTGTGCAGGCGGATCAGCGGGGTGTTGCCCTCGCCCAGGCTGATGATGCGCGTGTCGTCGTGCACCGGAAGGCGGTCGCGGTAGCGCTCGATCAGGCCGGTATAACGGGGTCGAAAAGGCATGGGATTGTCCTGTTGATTCAGATAACGATAAACAAGTTTGACGTCAGGTCGGGATGAACTTCAGCCCCTCGACGCGGATCCGCGTCACCGGGGCGTTCACCACGTCCAGGGCCTCGATCTCGGTGATGGCCGCATTCATCTCGCGCTCGATCACACGCTGCGTCAGAAGAATGATATCAGCATCCACCATACCCTCCAGCGGCTCCTTCTGCACGAAGGCCTCGATGCTGATGCCGCGGGAGCCCAGGATGCGCGTGATCTCGGCCAGCACGCCCGGCTTGTCGCTGGCGTTCATGCGCAGGTAGTAGGCCGTCTCGACCTCCTCGATGGGCAGGATCGGCGCGTCGGAGAGCGCGTCCGGCTGGAAGGCCAGGTGGGGCACCCGGTTCTCGGGATCGGAGGTGAGCGTGCGCACCACGTCCACCAGGTCGGCCACCACCGCCGAGGCCGTGGGTTCGGCGCCGGCACCGGCGCCGTAGTACATGGTGGGCCCGACGGCATCGCCGAACACCAGCACCGCATTCATCACGCCGTCGACGTTGGCGATGAGGCGGCGGTGCGGCACCAGGGTCGGGTGCACACGCAGCTCGAAGCCCCTGGGCGTGCGGCGCGCCACGCCCAGGTGCTTGATGCGATACCCCAGCTCGCCGGCGAAGGCCACGTCCTCACTGGTGATGCGGGTGATGCCCTCGGTGTAGACCTTCTCGAACTGCAGCGGGATGCCGAAGGCGATGGAGGCCAGGATGGTGAGCTTGTGGGCGGCGTCGATGCCCTCCACGTCGAACACCGGGTTGGCCTCGGCATAGCCCAGGGCCTGGGCCTCGCGCAGCACGTCGTCGAAGTCGCGGCCCTTGTCGCGCATCTCGGTGAGGATGAAGTTGCCGGTACCGTTGATGATACCGGCCAGCCACTGGATGCGGTTGCCCGCCAGGCCCTCGCGGATCGCCTTGATGATGGGAATGCCCCCTGCCACGGCTGCCTCGAAGGCCACCATCACACCCTTTTCCTGGGCGCGGGCGAAGATCTCGTTGCCATGCAGGGCGATCAGGGCCTTGTTGGCCGTGACCACGTGCTTGCCGTTGTCGATGGCCTGCATCACCAGCTCGCGGGCGAGATCGTAACCGCCGATCAGCTCGACGATGATCTGCACGCTCGGGTCGTTCACCACCTCGAAGGGGTCGTCGGTGAGCGAGATATCGCTGGTGTCACAGATGCGCTCGCGCGAGAGATCGCGCGCCGAGGCGTGCGTGACCACGATGCCGCGACCGGCACGGCGGGCGATCTCCTCGGCATTGCGCCTCAGCACGTTGACGGTCCCGCCGCCCACCGTGCCCAGGCCCAGCAGGCCTACTTTGACCGGTTCCAAAGAATTGCTCCCAATCTTGCGTTAATCGGTTTCCAGCAGGCCGTCGTTGCGGAACATCTGGCGGATGCCGCGCAGGGCCTGGCGAGTGCGGTGTTCGTTCTCGATCAGGCTGAAGCGCACGTGATCGTCGCCATACTGGCCGAAGCCGACACCGGGCGAGACCGCCACCCTGGCCTCCTTGAGGAGTTTCTTGGAGAACTCCAGCGAGCCCATCTCGACGTAGGGCTCCGGAATGCGGGCCCAGACGAACATGGTGGCCTTCGGTTTCTCGACCTGCCAGCCGATGCCGTTGAGGCCATCACAGAGCACGTCGCGGCGCTTCAGGTACAGCTTGCGGATGTCCTCGACACAGTCCTGCGGTCCTTCCAGGGCGGTGATCGCCGCCACCTGGATGGGCGTGAAGGTGCCGTAGTCGAGGTAGGACTTCATGCGCGCCAGGGCCGCGACCAGGGTCTTGTTGCCGCACATGAAGCCCACGCGCCAGCCCGGCATGTTGTAGGTCTTGGACAGGGAGTAGAACTCCACCGCCACGTCCTTGGCCCCCGGCACCTGCAGGATCGACGGCGCCTTGTAGCCGTCGAAGACGATCTCGGCATAGGCGATGTCGTGCACCACCCAGATCTGGTGTTCGCGCGCGATGGCCACCACCTTCTCGAAGAAATCCAGCTCCACGCACTGCGCGGTGGGATTGCCCGGGAAGTTCAGGATCAGCATCTTCGGCCTGGGCCAGGAGTCCTTGATGGCCTTCTCCAGCTCGGCGAAGAAGTCCACGTCCGGGGTCATGGCCACGTGGCGGATGTCGGCCCCGGCGATCACGCAGCCGTAGGGGTGGATCGGATAGGCCGGATTCGGCACCAGCACCGCATCGCCCGGCCCCAGGGTGGCCAGCGCCAGGTGCGCCAGGCCCTCCTTGGAGCCGATGGTGACGATGGCCTCGGACTCGGGGTCGAGCTCCACGTCGTACTCGCGCTTGTACCAGGTGGCGATGGCGCGACGCAGGCGCGGGATGCCGCGCGAGACCGAGTAGCGGTGGGTGTCGCCGCGCTGGGCCGCCTCCACCAGCTTGTCGACGATGTGCTGGGGCGTGGGCTGGTCCGGGTTACCCATGCCGAAATCGATGATGTCCTCGCCCCGGGCCCGGGCCTTGGCCTTCAGATCGTTGACGATATTGAAGACGTAAGGAGGCAGTCGCTTGATTCTGGGAAACTCGTCTATCACCGTGATTTATCCACAAAAGGTCGGGCCCGGGGTAAACGGGCAACATTACTGACGCCGGGAAATGCTGTCAATTGCGCCGACCGGGGCGATGCGCTGCGCTATAATGCGCGCTTGCGACCGCAACCGTCGGAAATGGCAATGAAATTCACACAGGAATTCGGCGCGGGCACCTACGCGATCACGGCCTACGCCAGCGGGCAGATCCGGGTGAACGAGACGGTACACACCACCAGTCTCATTATCGCACCGGCACGGCTCGATACGGAATGGGCGCCGGAGGTTTTTGAGGACCTGAACACGGAAACCCTGGCCCCCCTGCTCGCCTGGGAGCCCGAGATCCTGGTGCTGGGTACCGGCGAGTCTCAGCGCTTCCCTGCCCCGGAGGTGTTCCGGCTGTTCCGTGAACAGGGCATCGGGCTGGAGGTGATGGACACGGGCTCGGCCTGCCGGACCTACAACATCCTGATGGCCGAGGGCCGTCACGTGATGGCCGCCCTGTTGCAGATCTGAGGGGCCTTCGCCCTACTCGTGCAGCAGGTTCTCCTCGGAGAAGCCGCGGCTCTCCAGGATCTTGCGCAGGCGCTTGAGGGCATCCATCTGGATCTGGCGCACCCGCTCCCGGGTCACGCCCAGCTCGTTGCCCACCTCTTCCAGCGTGCAGCGCTCGTAGCCGTGCAGGCCGAAGCGGCGCACGATCACCTCGCGCTGCTTCTCGTCCAGCTCCATCAGCCAGTGGTCCACGTAGTCGTGCACGTCCTGGTCCTGGATCAGTTCGGCGGGCTCGGGCATGTGCTCGTCGGGGATCACGTCCAGCAACGGACGATCGCTGTCCTTGCCGATGGGCAGATCCACCGAGGTGGCGCGCTCGCTCAGGTTCAGCAGGCGCTTCACGTCGTCCGGCGACTTGTTCAGCTCGCGGGCGACCTCGTCCGGGGTGGGCTCGTGTTCCAGCTCCTGCGCCAGGCGCCGGGCGGTACGCAGGTAGCTGTTGAGTTCCTTGATGACGTGGATGGGCAGGCGGATGGTGCGCGTCTGGTTCATCAGCGCACGCTCGATGGTCTGGCGTATCCACCAGGTCGCGTAGGTGGAGAAGCGGAAGCCGCGCTCCGGGTCGAACTTCTCCACGGCGCGGATCAGACCGAGGTTCCCCTCCTCGATCAGGTCCAGCAGGGCGAGACCGCGATTCATGTAGCGCCGCGCGATCTTCACCACCAGACGCAGGTTGCACTCGATCATCTTGCGCCGGCCCGACTCGTCGCCCTTGCGGGCCAGGCGCGAGTAATAGACTTCTTCCTCGGGGGTTAGCAGCGGGGAGTATTCGATCTCGCTCAGATAGAGGCGCGTGGCATCGAGCTCACGCTTGGGGACATCGCCGGCCGCATAGACCTTTTTTTCGTCCTCAACACCCTCGTCTGGCGTGTCCGGGACGTCCGCCTGTGCATTGAGGTCGAGCTCGGACTCTGCCTGCTCCTCGTCCTCGGGCTCATCGACATGCTCGTCCTTCACATCGTCGTCCATGCCACGAGGCATGCCCTTCTTCAGCCGGGTCGATTCCTTCTTCCTGCGCTGCTTGGACGGCATTGCAGTTCAGCTCCCATGGTGGCGGTGGCTTGCGACTAACGTGCGGGAAGGTATTTCAGGGGATCGACCGGCCGACCGTCACGCCGTATCTCGAAGTGCAGCATGACGCGATCGGTTCCGGTATCGCCGAGTTTCGCGATCTGCTGACCGGCCTCGACGATGTCACCCTCCTTCACCAGCAAACTGCTGTTGTGCGCGTAGGCACTCAGATAATTCTTGTTATGGTTGATGATGATAAGCTGGCCGTATCCGAGAAGTCCACTCCCGCTGTAGACCACCTCGCCCCCCGCCGTGGCCATCACCGGCTGCCCCTTTTTACCACTGATGGCAATGCCCTTCTTGCCGGCATTTTCCTGCGAAAACCGGCGTATCACCTCACCATCGGTGGGCCATATCCAGCGACTCGGCGCCGGTGCCGCGGCCATCTTGCCCGTGGTGGTGGTGACGGTCGGTCGGGAGACGGATGCGGTCGATGCCGGTGCCGATGGGCGCGTCGTCGTCGGCTCGCGCGGCGCACTGCTGGTCGTGTTGGCAGCGGCGGCACGCCGGCTGCGTTCGGCCTGGGCCTGCATCGGATTCATGATCAGGCGCTGACCGGGATAGATGGTGTACGGCGGACCGATGCCGTTCCACTGGGCGAGTTCCTTGTGATCGAGCTTGAAACGCCAGGCGATGGAATAGAGCGTGTCGCCACGCCGTACGGTGTAGTGATCGGGATAGAGCAGGCGGGAACCGCTGGTACTGCACCCGGCCAGCAGCAGGAGCATCAATCCACAGGCGAGAATGCGTAGCGCGCGTTTCATCCCTGCGCCAGCGTAACGAACAATACGGCCAGAACCAACAGGATCACCGAGATCCAGCCAAACCATTCGATGTAACGGCGCACGATGGGAATCATGCTCGGCCCGAGGGTGATGATGAGTACGGCCTCGAGAAAGAAGCGCAGCCCGCGGCCGACAAAGGAGGCCAGCAGAAAGGGCAGCAATGCCAGAGAGAGGGCACCCGCGGTCACGGTAAAGAGCTTGTAGGGGATGGGCGAGAAACCGGCCACCAGTACGAACCATACCCCCCAGGAGGCGAAGGCCGTCTTCACCTCGTCGAGCCGCGGGCCGTAGCCGAGTTCGTGGATCCATGGCTCGATGGCCTCGAAGGCGAGGTAACCGATGAGATAGCCGAACAGGCCGCCCGCCACCGAGGCCAGGGTGGTGATGAGGGCATAGCGATAGCCCCGTTCCGGCTGCGCCGCGATCATGGGGATGAGCATCACGTCCGGCGGGACGGGAAAGAACGACGACTCGGCGAAGCTCAGGCCGGCCAGGTAGCGTGGCGCATGCCGGTGGGCGGCCAGTCGCATGGCCCAGTCGTAGAGCCGCCCGAAGAGCATCAGCGCACCTCGCCCTGGCAGAAGGGCACGAAGCTCACCGCCTCCACCTCCTGGCGCTCGACGACCTGTCCCTTGCGCTCCAGCAGGCACAGTCGCTGCCCCTGCCCTTCCGCCAGCGGGATGAGCATGCGCCCGCCATCGGCGAGCTGTTCCAGCAGGGCCTGCGGGATCTCGTCGGCCGCCGCCGTGGCGATGATGGCATCGAAGGGGGCCTGCTCGGGCCAGCCCCAGGTGCCGTCGGTGTGGCGCATGAAGAAATTGCGGTAACCCAGGCGATGCACCAGGTCGCGGGTGCGCAGATGCAGGTCGCGGATGCGCTCGACGCTGTAGACCTTCTCCACCAGTTGGGCGAGGATCGCGCCCTGGTAGCCCGAGCCGGTACCGATCTCCAGCACCCGGCGCACGGGCTGTTCGCCGGCCAGCAGGATCTCGGTCATGCGCGCCACGGTATAGGGCTGGGAGATGGTCTGGCGAAAGCCGATGGGCAGGGCCGTGTCCTCGTAGGCGCGGCTGGAGAGGGCCTCATCCACGAACAGGTGGCGCGGGGTCTGCCGCATCACCTCCAGCACGCGTTCGTTGCGTATCCCCCGTTCCCGCAGGCGCTCCACCAGGCGGTCGCGCGTACGCTGGGAGGTCATGCCGATACCTCGGCGGCTCACATCATCGATCAAAGAATGTCCCCCAGCCAGTCACCCACGGTGTCCAGCGCCTTGTGGCGTGTCAGATCCACCTGCAGCGGGGTGACGGCGATATACCCCTGTGCAATGGCATGAAAATCGGTCCCCGGTCCCGCATCGGCCTCGGGACCCGCCGGACCGATCCAGTAGATGGGGCGCCCGCGCGGGTCCGTACCGCGCACCACCGACTCCGACTTGTGCCGGTAGCCGAGTCGCGTGGAACGAAAGCCGCGCACCTGCTCCCAGGGGATATCCGGCACGTTGACGTTGAGAATCGTGTCCGAGGGCAGCGGGCGCGCCTGCATGCGCGCGAGCAGCAGCATGGCAGCGCGCGCGGCGGTCGCGAAATGCCGGCCCTCGAAGGAGGTCAGCGAGACGGCCATGGCCGGCAGGCCGAGGAAGCGCCCCTCCATGGCGGCGGCCACCGTCCCCGAATACAGCACGTCGTCGCCCAGGTTGGCACCGAGATTGATGCCGGAGATCACCATGTCCGGCTCCTCCTCCATCAGCCCGGTGATGGCCACGTGCACGCAGTCGGTAGGCGTGCCGTTGACGGCGATGAAGCCGCTGGGCTGTGTGGTGGCGCGCAGGGGGCGGTCCAGCGTGAGCGAGTTGCTGGCGCCGCTACGGTCGCGATCGGGCGCGACCACCGTGACGCGGGCTACCTGGGCAAGCGCCCGGGCGAGCTCGGCGAGTCCCGGGGCCTGGTAGCCGTCATCGTTGCTGACGAGGATGTGCATGAAGATCCGGCCTTGATATCAGGGTGTTAATATACTGGAATGAATCCGGGCCGCCCATAGTTCTGACCGCCCATTCCCCCGGCCACCGGAACCGACATGACCGATGACGACGACAATCCGAACGATGGCGACATCCACCTCTTTCGCCAACTGATGGGCGAAGAAGTGGCGCCGTTGCGCCACGACAAGGTGGAACCCCCGCCCTCGCGCCCGGCGCCGCGACCGGCACAGCTGATGGCCGACGAGGCGCGCGTGCTGGATGACATGCTCTCCGACGACTACGACCCGAGCGAACTGCAGCCGGGCGACATGCTGGCCTTCTGCCGGCCCGGGCTGAAGAAGACCCACTACCGCAAGCTGCGCCGGGGCGAATACGCCCAGGCCGCCGAGCTCGACCTGCACGGACTGACCGTGCCGCTGGCCCGCGAGGCCCTGGTCACCTTCCTCGACGAATGCCGGCGCCTCGACGCGCGCTGCGTGCGCATCATCCACGGCAAGGGCCTGCGCTCCAGCAACCAGGGGCCGGTACTCAAGATCATGGTCAACCGCTGGCTGCGCCAGCGCGACGAGGTGCTGGCCTTCTGCTCGGCGCGGCCGGTGGATGGCGGCACCGGCGCGGTCTACGTGCTGCTGCGCCGCTGGCGTGGCACCGGTGATTAAGTCACCGACCCCCTGCCCCGTCCGGCCGTAAGCTCTGCGCAACGACCCTTTCTGCCTGACCAACCGTCGAGGTGATTCACATGTACAAGAAGATGCTTCCCGCTCTGCTGCTGGTCGCCGCCCTGCCGGTGGCCGCCGACAACCATGGCCAGCAGGCCGCCATGCCCGACGTCGCCGAGGCCCGCGCCCTGGTGAAACAGTTCGGCGGCACGCTCAAGGGTGAGCTGGTCTCCGCCATGAAGGCCGAAGGGCCGGTGGCCGCCATCGAGGTGTGCAACACCCGCGCCCCCGAGATCGCCGACAGCCTCTCGCAGGACGGCTGGAAGGTGGCCCGCACCTCGCTCAAGACCCGTAACGACAACAACAACCCGGACGCCTGGGAAAAGGCCGTGCTGGAACGCTTCGAGCAGCAGAAGGCGGAAGGCAAGGACGTGGCCACGCTGGAATACAGCGAGGTGGTGGATACCGCGCACGGCACCGAGTTCCGCTACATGAAGGCCATCGGCACCGAGGCCGCCTGCCTCACCTGCCACGGCAGCAAGATCAGCGAGCCGGTGAAGGCCCGCCTGGACGCGCTCTACCCGAACGACCGCGCACGCGGCTTCAGCGAGGGCGACATCCGCGGCGCCTTCACCCTGCGCCACAGCATGTAACCCGCCCGGACGCCGGCGCGCGAGGCCAGACATCCGGCCAGCTATCCGGCTAGAGTTCGTTCTCCCCCTCGGCACGCTGTGCATCGCGCAGCGTGCCGAGTTCTCTCAGCACCGCCGTGGCATAGGCCCCGGCCGGCAGGGTGAAGGCCAGCTGCAGCGTATCGGCCGCCAGCCACGCGTGCTCCACGTCCGCCAGGCGCAGGCGCAGGGCGCGCCGCTCCTGCCTCAGCCCGGCCGCCTCGAGCCCGGCACACAGCGCCTGCCACTCCCCGGCCACCGCGGTCTCCAGCGCGGCCACCGCGCCCGTCGATTCCAGCGCCCCCGCCCCCCAGAGCGGGCCGGTCGGGTGCACATCCAGTTCGGCATGGCGACGGCGCAGGGTGTCGTCGATGACCGGCGCCTGGAACCAGCTGTGCGTACCGTCGAGCATCAGCAGCTCACCGTCCAGCGGCCGGTCCCAGGTCCCGTCCCGCAGGCGCCGGTCCAGCACCTGGTTGAACACCCAGGAACGGGCTGCCGAGAGATACAGGCCACGGCGCTTGCGGTCGGGCTCGCGTAGACGCCCCTCGAACAGGGCCACGGCCCGGTCCAGATTGCCACGACCGCGACCGAAACGCTGCTCGCCGAAGTAATTGGGCACGCCGTGGGCGGTCAGCGCGGCCAGGCCCTCGGCCAGTGCCTGCGCATCGCCCTGGCAGTCGCGCAGCACGAGCGTGAAGTGGTTCCCGCTGAGGCTGCCGGTACGGATCTTGCGCCGCCCGCGCGTGGCCTCGAGGACCCGGATACCCGATGGCAGGCCCGACTGCCAGTCGGCCGGCGGGTCCTTGGGGGCGTGGACGCTGAACCACTGCGTGGTGACGGCATGGCGGTCCTTGAGGCCGGCATAGCCGACCCCGCGCGGCGGCACGCCGATGGCCCGCGCCAGGGCGCGGCCGACGAAATCCGTGTTCTCGCCGGTCTTCTCCACCTGCAGCCAAAGGTGTTCCCCCTCGCCTTCGGCGGTGTAGGGCAGGATCTCGTCGACGCGAAAGTCGTCGGGCTGCTGGCGGATGATGCCGGCCGTCAGCGCCGGTGCCCGCCAGCGCGCCCAGTCGGTGGTCCATGGCTCCCGGAGATCGCTCATGCGTCCTGCCCCGGCTTAACCGCGACGTTGTCGCGCAGGTAGACGGGCTGGGCCGCCTCGGCCGGCAGGCAGTCGCCCTGGGCATAGGCCCGGGCCGCGAGCCGCTGCATCGCCCGGGCAGCGGGCAGGACATCGGGCAGGGTCCGCGCGAGCCTGCCGCCCAGGCGTGCCTGCAGGGCCTCGGCATGCGCGGCAAAGCCGCTGCCGACGCCGACCCAGCCCGCGTCGCCAGCTTCATCCCCACCTTCCCCCGGGGGCAGCGGCACGGCCCCGGGGGCACAGACGACCTCCTCGCCGACCGGTTCGGCCACCCCGTCGGCGGCACGCCGGTAACAGCCCCAGTAGACCTCGCCCATGCGCGCATCCAGGGCCGCCATCACCCGCTCCGCCCCCTGCTCGTCCATCACCTGCTGGGCCATGGTCGCCAGGGTGGAGACCGGGATCACGGGCAGCCCGGCCCCGAGCGCGAGACCCTGGGCCACGCCGGCGGCGATGCGCAGGCCGGTGAAGGCACCGGGGCCGCGGCCGAAGGCGATGGCGTCGAGATCGGCGGCCGCCAGGCCCGCCGCAGCCAGCAGCTCGCCGGCCATGGGCAGGATGAGCTCGGTATGGCGGCGCGGCGCGAGTTCGAAGCGACTCGATGCCGCATCGTCGAGAAACAGTGCGGCGGAACAGGCGTCGGTGGCGGTGTCGATGGCGAGGATCTTCATCAGGCGGTCCTGTCGGTGGCTTCGCGGCCGGCGAGCTCGCCGACGGTGAAGAAGGCGGTCACGTCGTCGTGATCCCGGGTGACAGGGACCGGCGGCAGGCTGTCGAGGAAGATGCGCCCATACTGCTTGGTGCGCAGGCGCGGGTCGCAGAGCATCAGCACGCCGCGGTCGGCGGCGTCGCGGATCAGCCGGCCCACCCCCTGTTTCAGGGTAATCACCGCCTGCGGCAGCTGGTAGTCCATGAAGGGGTTGCCGCCGCCGCTGCGGATGGCATTGAGACGGGCCTGCAGCACCGGGTCGCCCGGCGAGGCGAAGGGCAGCTTGTCGATGATGACGCAGCTCAGGGCCTCGCCGCGCACGTCCACGCCCTCCCAGAAGCTGCTGGTGCCGAGCAGCACGGCATTGCCCAGGGCGCGAAAGCGCTCGATCAGCTCGCCGCGCGGCATGTCGCCCTGGATCAGCAGCGGGAACGGCAGCCGCCCCTCCAGGAGCTCGGCCGCCTCGCGCAGGGCGCGGTGGCTGGTGAACAGCATGAAGCAGCGCCCGCGGCTGGCACGGATCACGGGCAGGGCCGCCTCCACCACCGCGCGGGTATAGCCCGGGTCGTTGGGATCCGGCAGGCCGTTCGGCAGATACAGCAGGGCGTTGCGGGCATAGTCGAAGGGGCTGTCGAGCTGCAGGGTCTTGGCCTCGGACAGGCCCAGCTGCGAGGCGAAGTGGTCGAAGCGCTCGCCCACCGCCAGGGTGGCCGAGGTGAAGATCCAGGCGCAGGGATGGGCCGCCAAGCGACTGTGGAAGAGCTCGGCCACGTCCAGCGGCGTGATGTTCAGGGTGAAGGCGCGGGTGAAGGTCTCGTACCACTGGATGGCGCGATCGTCCGGGGACTTGAGCCGCTCGAGCCGCTGTTGCGCCAGGTGGGCACGGCGCAGGCAGGCCTCCAGGCCCTTGCCGCGCTCGGCGCCGAGCTCCAGCGCCCCGGTCAGCGCCGCCAGGCAGTCGCCCAGCTGCTCCAGGCCGTCGGCCACGTCGGGCTTGTGGCGGATGCGCTCCCAGGGCTCGCGCTGCCCGGCACGGCCCAGGGCCAGGCGCAGGTCGAGCGTGGCCTTCTCCAGGCCCGCAGCGTGCGTGCGGATGGCCTCCATGTCCGGGGCCTCGTTGTGACTCTCGCTGGTGCTGTCGCGGCCGAGTTCGAGCAGCTGGCGGCTGCCCAGGGTCTGGCCGAAGAAGACCGAGGCGATCTCCGGCAGCTGGTGGGCCTCGTCGAGGATCACGGCATTGGCGCTGGGCAGCAGCTCGCCGAAGCCCTCCTCCTTCAGCGCCAGGTCGGCAAAGAAGAGGTGGTGGTTGATCACCACCACGTCGGCCTCCTGCGCGGCGCGGCGGGCCTGCACCACGTGGCAGCGGCTGTAGTCCTCGCAGTCCTGGCCGAGGCAGTTGTCGACCGTGGAGGTCACCTGCGACCAGATCTCGGCGTTCTCCGCCACCCCGCTCACCTCGCCGATGTCGCCGGAGCGCGTGACGCCCACCCACTCGCGGATCTGGCGCAGCTCGGCCACCTGCTGGCGGTCGCGCAACCGCCCCTCGGCCACGGTGGCGCGAAAGCGGTGCAGGCAGAGGTAGTTGGAACGCCCCTTCAGCAGGGCGCACTGGGCATTCACGCCCAGCGCCTTGCGCACCAGGGGGAGGTCCTTGTGAAAGAGCTGGTCCTGCAGGGTCTTGGTGCCGGTGGAGACGATCACCTTGCCGCCCGAGAGCAGCGCCGGCACCAGGTAGGCGAAGGTCTTGCCCACGCCCGTGCCGGCCTCGGCGATGAGCATGGCGTAATCACCCAGGGCCCGTTCCACGGCCGCGGCCATGGCCTGTTGCTGCGGGCGGGCCTGGAAGCCCTGCAGCAGCGTGGCGAAGGGGCCCTGCGGCCCCAGGGCGTCGTGGGCGTCGAGGTCCACGTCAGCGCCCCTGCAGCTCGGCCGCGCGCCGCATCGCCGCCTCGAAACCGACCTGGTCGTTCTGCTGCCGCCGGGCCTCGGCGATCAGGCGCCAGTTGACGCTCTGGATGGCGCGGTTGTCGCCGGCCAGGCGATTGGCCTTGCCGGCCAGGGCCTCGGCCTGGGCGTAGTCGCCCTGCTGCAGCCGGGCCGCCGCCAGGCGCTGCCAGATGCGGGGATTGCGCGGCTCGATGCGCAGCGCCCGCTCGAGCTCGGCGATGGCGGCATCCGGCTCGCCGGCCCGCCGCCGCGCGTCGGCGGCGGCGACCAGGCTGGCGGCGGCAGGCGATAGCTCGTGGGCGGCCGACGCATCCGCCGGCGCCGGTCGAAACGCCGGACTCGCCCCCGTGCCCGGGTCGCGCGGGCCGACGGGCGGCGCCGTGGCACAGCCGGCCACAAGGAGGACCAGCAGGGCCAGCGGCCCGACGAGACGGCTTGGGATGAGGGTCGGTTTCATGCTGCGCGCAGTTTACACAGGACGGCCGATGCCCGCGACAGGCAGCGGCGCCGGCCGGTCAGTCGAAGACGCCGCGGAACCAGCGCCGGATCGAGCCGCCCAGGCCGGCCGCGCAGTCGGCCCGGCCGGCGGGTTCCGAGCCCACCACGAAGGGCACCCACTCGGCCCCCGGACAATGCTCCCCGGTGGCCAGGCCACTGGCGGGATCGACCGGCACCCAGGTGACGTTCCCGGGCCGCAGGGGCGAGAGCGGGCGCGTGGGGATGCTGCCCATGAGTTCGGCCCACACAGGCAGGGCCCCGGTGGCGCCGGTCAGTCCTGCCGGCTGGTTGTCGTCGCGGCCGATCCAGGTGACGGCCACGTGGCTGTCGGTATAACCCGCGAACCAGCTGTCGCGCAGGTCGTCCGTGGTGCCGGTCTTGCCCGCCACCGGGAGTGTCTCCGGCAGCAGCCGCTGCAGCGAGGTGGCCGTGCCGCGACGCGTCACCTCGTGCAGGGCCGTGGTGACGAGGTAGGTCGCGGCAGGGTCCGCAGCTTCCTCAATCTCGAGGGCGTAGCGCTGCAGGGTATCGCCGTTGCGGTCCATGACCTGGCGGATGGCGCGCAGGGGTGCGCGGTAGCCGCCGGCGGCCAGGGTCTGGTACATCTGGGTGACCTCCAGCGGCGAGAGCTCCACCGCCCCGAGCAGCATGGAGGGATAGGGATTGATGGGACGGTCCACGCCCAGCGCACGCACCCGATCGGCGATGGCGTCCAGCCCCAGTGCCAGGCCCAGCCGCGCGCTGGAGACGTTGTAGGAGTTCACCAGCCCGTCGAGCAGGGTCACCTCGCCATGGTGCTCGCCGTCGTAGTTGCCCGGCGTCCAGTCCTGGTCGGCCGTAAGCGTCACCGTGAGCGGCCCGTCGTCGACGCGCGTCATCAGGGTGTAGTCCGCGGGCCGCGACAGGGCCTCGAGATAGATCGCCGGCTTGATCAGCGAGCCGATGGGCCGACGCGCCGTGAGCGCCCGGTTGAAGCCCGCATAGCGCGGGTCGCGACCCCCCACCACCGCCAGCAGCTCGCCCTGCCCCGCCGCCACCACGGTGGCGGCCTGCAGCGTGCCGGCCGCCAGGCGGTAGTCGGCCTCGATGCGCGACAGGCGCGTCTCGACCGCCCGTTCGGCGGCCAGCTGGACGGCCGGGTCCATGTTGGTGAAGATGAACAGCCCCTCGCTGCGCAGGTCCTCCTCGCGGTAGTCGCGCCTGAGCTGCTCGCGTACCACGTCGAGGTAGGCCGGGAACGGCGTGACGCCGGAGGGTGGCGAGTCCACCACGTCCAACCCGCGGCCGCGGGCCGAGGCCAGCTCGGCGTCCGTCAGCCGCCCCTGTTCGTGCAGGAGGTCGAGCACGAGGTTGCGCCGCGCCAGTGCGCGCTCGGGGTGACGGCGCGGGTCGTAGTAGGAGGCGCCCTTGACGATGGCGACCAGCAGGGCCACCTGGTGCGGCGCCAGCCGGTCGAGACGACGCTGGAAGTAGAACTCGCTGGCGAGGCCGAAGCCGTGGATCGAGCGCGCCCCGTCCTGGCCGAGATAGATCTCGTTGAGATAGGCCTCGAGGATGGCATCCTTCTCGTAGTGCCACTCCAGCAACAGGGCCATGATGGCCTCGTTGAACTTGCGCGTGAGGGTGCGCTCGTTGCTCAGGTAGAAGTTCTTCACCAGCTGCTGGGTGATGGTGCTGCCGCCCTGCACCGCCCGTCCGGCGCGCAGGTTGGCGAGCGCCGCGCGCGCGATGGACGTCGGGCTCAGGCCATGGTGTTCGTAGAACTGCCGGTCCTCCACCGCGAGCAGCGCCGCCACCAGCAGGGGCGGCACCTCGTCCAGGCGCACCAGCAGACGGTCCTCATTGTGCACCGGATAGATGTTGGCGATGAGCAGGGGTTCGACACGGGCCAGGGCCAGCGGCTCGCCGCTGATGGCATGGTTGAGGGCCTGCACCCGGCCGTCCCGCAGGGTCAGGCTCAGGGCATGGGCCGGCTCGGCATCGGCGGCAAAGGCGAAGCCGCGGGTATGCAGCAGGAAGTGCCCGCCGCTGCGCCGGAACTCGCCCGGGTTCTGCGGCCGCGCCACGCGCCGGTAGTGCAGGAGCTCCAGTTCGCGCTGCAGCGCATCGGGCGTCAGCAGCTGTCCGGCATGCAGCTCCAGCGGGCGCGCAAACACCCGCGCCGGCAACGCCCAGCGCTTGCCCTCGAAGTGATGGCGCACGGAATAGTCGAGCCAGACCACGTAACCGGCCAGCAGCACGGCCAGCAGGGCCGCGGTGCGCAGGGCGTAGCGGCGCCAGTTCGACGGCCGCCGGCCGGGCGGTGACTTGCGCGGCGGGTTGTTCCGGCGCCGCGGTTTCGCGGTTTTCTTCCTGGGTGGCATGGATCGGTGTCGGGTTATCCAGTGGTGACCGCGCCGGGGCTATCGTGCGGCATAGTAGCCGAAGACCTTGCGCAGCAGTGCCGTCGTGCGGGCCACCGGCTGTTCACGGATACGGCCCTCTTCCTCGGCGATATAGAGGAACAGGCCGTCCAGCGCCCGCCGGGTGACGTAGGCATCGAGGTCCTGCAGTTCGGGACTGAGCATGGACTTCAGCATGCCGGTGCGGTCGATCATGTCCTTGTAGGCCTGGGTCACGCCGACGCTGTCGGTCTGTCGCGCCACCACGGGCAGAAAGACGGCATAGAGTTCATCCCCGGCATGCTGGCGGAAATAGGTCGTGGCGGCATCGTCCGGGCCGCGCACGATGCCCAGGGCATCCTCCAGCGTCATCGCCCGGAGCGCCCGGGCGAAGATCGCCGTGGCATAGGGTACCGACTCCTCCGCCGCGCGATTGAGGGACTGTTCAAACTCCCGCACATGGCGTTCCTGGCCGAGCCGTTCCAGCGTGCCGGCCACGCGCGCGAGCTCGTCCGGCAGCGGGATGCGCACGCGCCGATCCGCACTGAAGGCGCCCTCACGACCCAGCTGGGTGGTGGCGCGCGTGACCCCCTGCGACAGGGCCTCGCGCAGGGCATCGGCGACCTCCTGCTGCGTCGGCTGCACGGACGTCCCTGCGACGGTGGCGGGCAGCCTCACCGGCATATCCAGACAGGCCGTCAGCAGCAGGGCCGGCAGGCCTGCCAGGACCCATCGCCATTGGCGCCAGAGGTGCATTTTCTTTATCCTTTTCGGCTTTCCGCCGCCCATGACCATCGAGCCAGTATAATGTCCGACGCCATCGACACCCAGCGCCGCCTCATCGAGGCCCTGAAGCATCCCGGTGCGTACCCGCACCCCGTGACCGGCGTCGAGGAGATCCAGACCCACATCTCCACCGTGCTGCTGACGGGCGATTACGCCTACAAGCTCAAGAAGCCGCTGGACCTCGGCTTTCTCAACTTCGCCACCCTGACCGACCGCAAGCGCTACTGTGAGGAGGAGCTGCGACTCAACCGCCGGCTCGCCCCCAGTCTCTATCTCGATGTCGTCGCCTTCACCGGCAGCCCGGAGTCACCCGGCTTCGACGGCGAGGGCGAGGCCTTCGAATACGCCGTGAAGATGCGCCAGTTCGACCAGGACACCCTGCTCGACCGCGTGCTCGCGCGCGGCGAGCTGAGCCTTGCACGCATGGAGGAGATCGCCGACCGCGTGGCCGTCTTCCACGCCGGGGCGGCCGTGGCCGGTGACGACTTGCCCTTCGGCACCAGCGAGGCGGTGTACGCGCCCATGGCGCAGAACTTCGAACAGCTCGCCCCGCTCATCACCGACCCCGAGCAGCAGGCCCAGCTCGAACGCCTGGCGGCGTGGACGCGGGCGCGCTTCGAGGAGCTCCGCCCCCTGCTCGATGCACGCAAGCGCGACGGCTTTGTTCGCGAGTGCCACGGCGACATGCACCTGGGCAACATGGCCCTGATCGACGGGGAACTCGCCATCTTCGACGGCATCGAGTTCAACGACTACTTCCGCTGGATCGACGTGATGAGCGAGATCGCCTTCCTGGTGATGGACCTCGACGATCGCGGCGCCCACACCCACGCCCGTCACGTGCTGAACCACTACCTCGAACGCTCCGGCGACTACGAGGGCCTGCGCCTGCTGCGGTTCTACCAGGTCTACCGCGCCATGGTGCGCGCCAAGGTCTCGAGCATCCGCCTGTCCCAGGGCGGCCTGTCCGACGAGGAGCGCGCACGCATCCTGAAGGCCTACCAGGGCTATGCCGATCTGGCCGAGCACTACACCACCCTGCACCGCCCGGGCATCGCCATCACCTATGGCCTCTCCGGTTCGGGCAAGACCACCGTCTCCCAGGCCCTGGTCGACGACCTAGGCGCAATCCGCCTGCGCTCGGACGTCGAGCGCAAGCGCCTGTTCGGGCTGTCGCCCGAGGCGGACTCCAGGTCCGCCGTCAACGCCGGCATCTACACCGCCGAGGCCACGCAACGCACCTATGACCGCCTGCGCGAACTCTGCGGCGTGCTGGCCGAATCGGGCTTTCTCGCCGTGGCCGACGCCACCTTCCTCAAGCGGGCCCAGCGCCGGGCCTTTGCCGACCTGGCCGGCACGCTCGGCTGTCCCTTCCTGGTGCTGGAGCTCAGCGTGGACAACGCCGAGCTGCGCCGGCGCGTGGTGGCGCGCGCCCAGCAGGGCGGCGACGCCTCCGAGGCCGACCTCGCCGTGCTCGAACAGCAGTTCGCCAGCCGCGAGCCGCCCGAGGGCGAGGCCGTGCTCAGCCTGCGTTCCGGCGAGGACCTGCCGCTCGCGATCCTGCGGGAGCGTCTCGGCCAGTAGGCCGTCCCGCAGCGATTCAGTCCCGATTCAGCGGCAGGTCACAAACTGATGGCCCCGGCCTTGGCCCTGCCGGCCCGCCGGGACTAGACTCGAATCGAACCAGAAACGGGACCCCAGCCATGCCGATCCGACCGCTCGCCACAGTCTGCCTCGCCACCGCCCTGCTCTACGGCTGCGGCGGCGGCAGCAACGTCCAGACCGGGTCGCGCGGCCCCGGCGCCCAGGAACTGCGTGCCCTCGAGATCGAGCGCCAGTACGTGGTGCGCACGGCGCAGTCGATGATCGGCAAGCCCTACCGCTACGGCGGCAACTCCCCCAGCCGCGGCTTCGACTGCAGCGGCCTGGTGGAGTACGCCCATCGCGTGGCGGGCATCCCCGTCCCCCGCACCACCACCCAGCAGCATTCCACCGCCCGCCCCGTGGCACTGAACGATCTGCGCCCGGGCGACCTGCTGTTCTTCCGCATCCAGGGCAAGACCGGCCATGTCGGCATCTACCTGGGCGACGGCCGTTTCGTGCACGCCCCCTCCGGCGGGAAGAGCGTGAGCACCGCCCGCCTGGACAACGTCTACTGGAAACCGCGCCTGATCGGCGCCGGCCACTACTACTGAGGCGCGGCGGAAAGCACCCGCGTGATGTAGCCGCCATGCAGCAGCGGCTGCGGCCCGAGTGACTGCGGCTGACGATCCCGGGCAGCCGCCACCCGCCCGGCCAGCACCCCGTCATCGAAATGCGCCGCGACGGCCGCCGTGGCCGCCAGCAGGGCCGTGGTGGCGGAGGGCAGGACGTCATCCGGCAGCAGCAGGACGGTCGACTGCACCGGCAGCAGGGCATCGGGCTGGGCCTGCCAGCGGCCCCCGGCATGAAAACCGGCCCAGGCCGCCTGCACCAGTTCGCGGGCAAACGCCCAGTCCGCCGCCTCGCCGCTGAGGCGCGCCCAGGCCACCACGCCATCGGCCAGCAGGGCGTAGTCGGCGAGCAGGCCGGGGCCCAGCGAGCCCCCCGCCTCGTCCAGGCCCCGGCGCAACGCCCCTTCCACCCAGAGTGACTCGCGGGCAAAGGCCAGCAGCTCCCGCCCGGCCCGCTCGGCCGCCTCGTCCCCCGCCGCCGCACCGGCGGCAAAGGCCGACAGGGCCAGGCCGTTCCAGGCGGTGAGCCGCTTTTCGTCGCGTGGCAGGCCGCGGGCAGCGCGCCGCTCACGCAGGCCCCTGGCGGTGCGTTCCAGGGCCGCCGCCAGCTCCCCGGGTGTCACGTCCAGGCGGCTGGCGAGGGTCGTCGGCGGCGCCTGCAGATACAGCAGATGGCCTGCCTCGAAGTGGGCCGGGCGTTCCAGCCCCCAGGCCGCCTTCACCAGCGGCCAGTCCGCCCCGGCCGCCTGGCGCACGACATCGGCCTCGAAGAGGTAGTAACCGCCCTCCACGTCCCGGTCGTCCACGGCCGAGAGGCTGGCGATGTAGCCGCCATCGGGGTGGCGCAGCGCACGCCGGATGAAGCCCAGGGTGGCCAGCCCGGTGGCGCGGTAGGCGGGCTCCTCCAGTACGGTGGCGGCCTTGAGATAGAGGGCGGCGAGCTGGGCGTTGTCGTACAGCATCTTCTCGAAGTGCGGCACCTCCCAGTGGGGGTCCTCGGTGTAGCGGAAGAAGCCCTCGCCCACGTGGTCGCGCAGCCCCCCGTCGCGCATGACATCCAGCGTGGTG
Organism: Chromatiales bacterium; assembly: GCA_014762505.1. Lineage (NCBI taxonomy): Bacteria > Pseudomonadati > Pseudomonadota > Gammaproteobacteria > Chromatiales > Chromatiales bacterium. The sequence continues at coordinate 55,419 of JABURS010000042.1, forward strand.
CGCAGAAAGGCCTCGAGGGGCTCGCGCTCGCCCGCCGGCAGGGCCAGCAGGGCCGCGAGCCGCGCCGGCAGCGGGAACTTGGACTGGTTGCCGAAGCCGCCGGAGAACTCGTCGGCCTCGGCCAGGGCCTGGCGTCGCAGCCCCCGGCGGGCGGCCACGGGGCCCAGGGGGCTTTCCAGGGCCAGCGCCTCGGGCGAGGTGGCATTGAGCTCGCGCCAGGCACCGGCGGCCACCGCCGCCAGCTGATCGCCATCGGCCGCCCAGCGCTGCTGCAGGCGCTGCAGGAAGGCGAGAAAGTCGTCACGCGGCTGATAGACGGTGCCGATGAGCGGATAGCCCTCGGGCGTGAGGAAGACGTTCAGCGGCCAGCCGCCCTGCCCGCGCGTGGCCTCGAGAAAGGCCATCATGCGCTCGTCCAGCACCGGCTCGACCTCGCGATCCACCTTTACCGCGACGAAGTGCGCATTCACGTAGGCGGCCACCTCCGCATCCTGGAAGCTCTCGCGCTGCATCACGTGGCACCAGTGACAGGCGTAGTAGCCGATGGAGAGGAAGATCAGCCGGTTGTCGCGCTGCGCATCGGCCAGCACCGAGGCATCCCACTCCCGCCAGGCCAGCGGGTCGTCCGCATGCAGGCGCAGATAGGGCGAGCCGGAGTCGGCCAGCGGGCTCCGGGCCATCGCCGACAGCGGGGCCAGGCCGGCAAGCAGTGTCAGGAACAGGAACAGGCCGATTCGATACGGGCGGCGCATGGCATCCTCGCGGGCTGGGGTGCTCTCAGAGAAGACCGGTCAGCCGGGAAATCATTCCCTGCCCTGCTGACGACAGGCAAGGTCGTAGCGCATCACGGCCAGATAGTCCGGCACCAGGCGCTTGAAGACGATGGCCAGCAGCATGCGCAGCAGGCCCGAGACGAAGAGCATGAGCAGGAAGCCCGTGAGCAGGCACATGAGCCAGAGGCCGAACGAGAGCAGCCAGCCCTCCACCTTGTCGGCGATGGGCAGGTAGAAGCCGAAGGTCATGCCCAGCAGCACGCACAGAAACAGCAGGCTGTGGGCCCCGCTGAAGGCGCGGCTGAGTTCCTGGTAGCGGGCCTCGGTGAGACCGAAGTCGGCGAGTTGCGGCGGGTTGTCGGGCATGGCGGGCAATCGATACGAAACGGCGGGACAGCTTCACACAGGCGCGGGCCCGCCTCAAGCCCCGTGCCGGCAGGCGGCCGGGTCGGCGATCCAGCGCGTGCCCGCGGCCACCAGCACCTCGCCAACAAAAACCAGCGGCAGGCGTTCACGCTCCCAGGGCGGCATGCCCGCCGCCTGCATCAGGGTCTTGAGGGCGGAGGAATGCGCCCGTCCCGGCAGGCGGATGCGCTCGCCGCCGCGACGAAAGCGCACCGTCACGGGGCCCGGGCAGGTCCCGGGCGTGATGCCGGCGGCGGCGAGGAATGCCGGGTCCAGGCTGAGCCCGAGGGCGGGGATGGCCAGCGGGCGGCGCAGGTCCCAGGGGATGGGCTCGCGTGGAGGCGCCGGCAGCGCCGGCAGGGCATGGAGCTCGTCGCGGTAGCGGCGCACCTCCACCTCGGCCCAGGTCACGCAGGGTGTTCGGTCGGGACCGGCGGTGAGGGCCGCGTCGAGGATGGCATCCATCCGCCCGCGCGGCGGGGCGGCGAGCCCCTTGTCCCGCAGCCAGAGCCGCAGCAGGTTGCGGCAGCGCCCCCGCCGCAGGCGGCGCAGGGCCTGCACGGAGAGCGTGCCCGGCGCCTCGCCCCGGCAGCGCTCGGCATCGTCGCGCGCCAGGGCGTCGAGCTGCGCCAGGGCGTCGGCCTGGTTGGCTGCCGCGGCGGCCAGCCGGGCACTCGCCCCCGGCCAGCGCTCGGCCAGGCGCGGGAGGATCTCCTGTCGCAGGTAGTTGCGGTCGAAGCGCGGGTCGGCATTGCTCGGGTCCTCCACCCAGGCGAGCCCGGCGTCGTGGGCATGGGCCGCCAGCGCCCGCCGCGGCAGGTCCAGCAGGGGCCGGCCCAGCCAGCCGGGCCCGAAGGGCGCCAGGCGCGGCATGGCGGCCAGCCCCGCCGGCCCGGCCCCGCGCAGCAGCTGCAGGAGCAGGGTTTCGGCCTGGTCGTCCTGGTGATGGGCGGTGAGCAACAGGTCGCGCGGCTGCATGGCGTCGGCCAGGGCGCGATAGCGGGCCTCGCGGGCGGCGGCCTCCAGCCCCTGCCCCGCCAGGTCCGTCTCCGCCACCGTCACCCGCGACACCGCGAGCGGTACGGAGAGCGCCGCACACACCGCCTCGCAGTGCAGAATCCAGTCGTCGGCCTGCGGCTGCAGGCCATGGTGGACGTGCACGGCCTGCAGCGGGCGCTCGTCGCCACGCCGGGCCAGGCTCGCTCGCAGGGCATGCAGCAGCACATGGGAGTCGAGCCCGCCGCTGAAGGCGACGAGCAGGCGCCCCGCGGGCGGGGCGTTGTCGAGGAATTCGTCGAGGGGGGAGAGATCAGCGGCCATGGTGCGAGGCCCATGCGGCGGGGCCCGGCGGACCGGACGGGGTCATTCCTTGAACTGGCCGTAGCTCATCAGGCGCTCGTAGCGCTGATCCAGCAGGCGGTCGATGGTGGTGCTGCCCAGGCGCTCCAGGGACTGGTGCAGGCTGTTGCGCAGGTTGCGCGCCATCAGGTCCATGTTGCGATGCGCGCCGCCCAGCGGCTCGTCGATGATGTCGTCGATGAGCCCGAGCTGCTTGAGGCGCTCGGAGGTGATCCCCAGGGCCTCGGCGGCGTCGGAGGCGCGTTCGGCGCTCTTCCAGAGGATGGAGGCACAACCCTCGGGGGAGATCACCGAGTAGGTGCTGTATTCGAGCATGTTGACGCGGTCGCCCACGCCGATGGCCAGCGCCCCGCCGGAGCCGCCCTCGCCGATCACGGTGCAGATGATCGGCGTCTTGAGCTCGGACATGACGAACAGGTTGCGCGCGATGGCCTCGCTCTGGCCGCGCTCCTCGGCCCCCACGCCCGGATAGGCGCCCGGGGTGTCGATGAAGGTGAGCACCGGCAGCTTGAAGCGCTCGGCCATCTGCATCAGGCGCAGGGCCTTGCGATACCCCTCGGGGCGCGGCATGCCGAAGTTGCGGCGGATCTTTTCCTTGGTGTCGCGACCCTTCTGGTGGCCGATGATCATCACCGGCTGGCCCTCGAAGCGCGCCATGCCGCCCACGATGGCTGGGTCGTCGGCATAGGCGCGGTCGCCGTGCAGCTCCTGGAAGTCGTCGAAGATGCGCTCGATGTAGTCCAGGGTATAGGGACGGCGGGGATGACGGGCCAGCTGGGAGACCTGCCAGGGCGTGAGCTTGGCGAAGATGGACTCCGTCAGGCTCTTGCACTTGCCCTGCAGGCGCGCGATCTCCTCGTTGATGTTGACCTCGGCATCGTCACCCACATAGCGCAGCTCCTCGATCTTGGCCTCGAGCTCGGCGATGGGTTGTTCGAAATCAAGAAAGTCGGGATTCATGCCGGTATCGCTATATCTCGTTGTTATCCGGTCGATTATCGGCGCATTTTACATGGGTATGCCCCTGCCCGCCATGGACCGGGTCCCAAAACAGGCCGTTTTCCCGGCGGGGAATGTTCAGGTATAGCGCACGGCGACGTTGCCGTCACCCACCAGGCCGCGCAGGCGCTGCACCAGCTCGTCGCTGGGGACCACGTTCCAGCTCGGGTCCAGGCGGAAGTCGGCGCGGGCGATATCGCCCTCGTAGCGCACGTGGATGGGGCAGTTGCCCTCGCGGAAGGGCGTGAGGGTGTCGACCAGCTCGTGCATGAAGCCGTTCACGGCGCGCCCGACGCCCAGGCGGATCTCCACACGGCGGGCGAAGTGCATGCGGGCCTGCTCGATGTCCATGACGTTCTTCGCACGGATGCGGTAGCCGCCGTTGAAGTCGTCATAGCTCACGGCGCCCTCCACCACCAGGAGCCTGTCCTTGACCAGCAGGTGGCCGAAGCGCTCGTAGGCCTCGGTGAACAGCGCCGCCTCCACGCGCCCGCTCTGGTCGTCGAGGGTGACGAAGGCCTGGCGGCCGGACTGCCCGTTGCGCATGCGGATGGCGATGATGAGCCCGGCCAGCACGGCCTCGGTCTCGCGTCGCCGTCCCCAGCCGCCGTTGCCATTGCCCTCGCCGCCCTCGCCGATGCCGGCGGTGACGTCCGCGATGCGCCCGGTGGTGAAGTGGGCGAGCTCGCCGAGGTAGCGGGTGATCGGGTGGCCGGTGAGGTAGAGCCCCAGGGTCTCCTTCTCCAGCGAGAGGCGGTACTCCTCCTCCCACTCGTCCAGCACCGGGATCGAGGCCGCGAGCGTGGGCTCGGCGGCGCCACCGAAGAGGTCGTCCTGGCCGGCATTGGCGTCGCGCTGATGCTGTTCGGCCAGGCGCACGGCCTCGGGCAGGCGGGCCATGAGCGTCGCGCGGTTGGCGCCGATGCTGTCCAGCGCCCCGGCCTTGATCAGGGCCTCCATCACGCGCCGGTTCACCTTCTGCGAGCCCACGCGGCGGCAGAACTCGTCGATGTCCTGGTAGGGGCCGCCCGCCTGGCGCTCCTCGATGATGCCGGCCAGCGCCGCCTCCCCCACGCCCTTGATGGCGCCCAGGCCGTAGATGACGGTGGCGTCGTCCTTGGCGCGGAACATGATGTCGGAGACGTTGACGTCCGGCGGCACCACGGCCAGGCCCATGTTGCGGCACTCGTCGATGAGGTTGACCACCTTGTCGGTGTTGTCCATGTCCGCCGACAGCACCGAGGCCATGAACGGCGCGGGGTAATGCGCCTTGAGCCAGGCCGTCTGGTAGGACACCAGGGCGTAGGCGGCGGAGTGGGACTTGTTGAAGCCGTAGCCCGCGAACTTCTCCATCAGGTCGAAGATGTAGGTGGCGACGTCCTCATCCACCTGGTTTCGTTTTGCCCCCTCGAGGAAGATCTGGCGTTGCTTGGCCATCTCCTCGGGCTTCTTCTTGCCCATGGCGCGACGCAGCATGTCGGCGCCGCCGAGCGTGTAGCCGGCCAGCACCTGGGCGATCTGCATGACCTGTTCCTGGTACAGGATGATGCCGTAGGTGGGCTTGAGGATGGGTTCCAGCGCCGGGTGCGGGTACTCCACGCGCGCGATGCCGTGCTTGCGGTTGATGAAGTCGTCCACCATGCCCGACTGCAGCGGGCCCGGGCGGAACAGCGCCACCAGCGCGATGATGTCCTCGAACACATCCGGCTGCAGGCGCTTGATCAGCTCCTTCATGCCGCGCGATTCGAGCTGGAAGACGGCGGTGGTCTCCTGCGCCTTGAGCAGGCGGAAGGTGTCCGGGTCGTCCAGCGGGATGCGGTCGATGTCCAGCGGCGCCTCGCCGGCCTGTGCGCGCACCTCGTTCACGGCCTTGAGCGCCCAGTCGATGATGGTGAGCGTGCGTAGGCCCAGGAAGTCGAACTTCACCAGGCCCACGGCCTCCACGTCGTCCTTGTCGAACTGGGTGACCAGGCCCTGACCGCCCTGTTCGCAGTACAGCGGCGCGAAGTCGGTGAGCGCGGTGGGCGCGATGACCACGCCGCCGGCGTGCTTGCCGGCGTTGCGCGAGAGGCCCTCGAGCTTGCGCGCCATGTCCAGCAGCGCGCGGATCTCCTCCTCGTCCTCGTAGGCGCGGCGCAGGTCCTCCTCCTGCTCCAGCGCCTTGTCCAGCGTCATGCCGATCTCGAAGGGGATCATCTTGGCGATGCGGTCGACGAAACCGTAGGCATGGCCCAGCACGCGGCCCACGTCGCGCACCACCGCCTTGGCGGCCATCGAGCCGTAGGTGATGATCTGCGAGACCTGGTCGCGGCCGTAGCGGCGCGCCACGTAGTCGATCACGCGGTCGCGCTTCTCCATGCAGAAGTCGACGTCGAAGTCGGGCATGGAGACGCGTTCGGGGTTGAGGAAGCGCTCGAACAGCAGGTCGTACTTGAGCGGGTCGAGGTCCGTGATCTTCAGCGCGTAGGCCACCAGCGAGCCGGCCCCGGAGCCGCGGCCCGGCCCGACCGGGATGCCGTTGTTCTTGGCCCACTGGATGAAGTCGGCCACGATGAGGAAGTAGCCGGGAAAGCCCATCTGATTGATGACGTCGAGCTCGATCTGCAGGCGCTCGTCGTAGGGCTTGCGCCTTTCGGCGAAGTCCGGCGCCTGCGGATCGAGGATCACCGCGAGGCGCTCTTCCAGGCCCTTCTGCGACTCGGCGCAGAAGAACTCCTCCATCGTCATCCCCTCGGGGACGGGATAGTTGGGCAGGAAGTACTCGTCCATGCGCACGTCGAGGTTGCAGCGCCGGGCGATCTCGACCGTGTTCTCCAGGGCCTCGGGGATGTCGGCGAAGAGCTCCGCCATCTCCTCGGGCGTGCGCAGGTACTGCTGCTCGGAATAACGCTTCGGCCGGCGCGGATCGGCCAGGGTGCGCCCGTCGTGGATGCACACCCGCACCTCGTGCGCCTCGAAGTCCTCGCGGCGGATGAAGCGCACGTCGTTGGTGGCCACCACCGGCGTGTCGCTGGCCGCGGCCAGGTCGACCGCCGCGTGCAGGTAGTCCTCCTCCTGCTCGCGGCCGGTGCGGATCAGCTCGAGATAGAAGCGGTCCGGGAACAGGCGCTTCCAGAAGGCCAGGGCCTCCTCGGCGGTCTGCGGATTGCTGCCCAGCAGGGCCCGGCCGATATCCCCCTCGCGCCCACCGGACAGGGCAATCAGCCCGTCGGTGGCGCCCTCCAGCCAGTCCCGCTCCATCAGCGGCACGCCGCCGTGCTGCCCCTCCTGGTAGGACTTCGAGATCAGCCGGGTGAGGTTGTGGTAGCCGTCCAGGTCCTGCGCGAGCAGCACCAGCCGGTCGTGCTGATCGGGCTCACGGGCGCTGCGTATCAGCGCGTCGACGCCCAGGATGGGCTTGATGCCGGCGGCCATGGCGGCCTTGTAGAACTTCACCATGGCGAACATGTTGCTCTGGTCCGTGAGCGCGATGGCGGGCATGCCGGCCTCGCCGGTCGCGGCCATCAGGGGCTTGATGCGCACCAGGCCGTCGACGAGCGAATACTCGGTGTGGACATGCAGATGGACGAAGCCGGGAGTCATGGGGTGTCATTTTTGAAGTTTCGGCCCGCCCATGCAAGATTGACATTTGCGCGACCAAAGAAAAACGGCCGGAGGACACGCCCTCCGGCCGTTTTCGCGGAGACTGCGGCGTACGGCTACTGCCCTGCCGAGGCGGCGATCGCCTCGCCGCTGCGCACGGCGGCGGCCTCCATGGCCTGCGAGAAACCCTCCAGCATGGCCTGGTGATACCCGCGTCCGGCCTTCGATTCGGCGAAGGTCACGTACTTGCCGAGTTCGGCGTCGGACAGCTCCCGGTAGATCACGGCAAAGGCCAGCTGGTTCTGCTGCACCACGGCGGCCTCGATCTGCGGACGCGCCGCCTCGGCCTGCCCCATCAGCATGTCCAGCTGCTCGGCCGGGGCGCCGGCCGCCGTCAGCACGGCCGAGAGCAGGCCGCGCTGGATGCCCATCACCATCTCCACCGACATCTCGCTGGCCCGGGTGGCCGCATCGAAGCGATCCAGCAGCGCCTGACGCCGTTCGCTGACGCCGGCATCACCGCCCTGCATGATGCGCATCATCTCCGCCTGCACCTCGGGCGTATCCGCACCCTCCTCCAGCGCCGTGATGCGTTGTCCGAGCGAGGACTGCAGCCAGTCCAGGGCGGCGTCCGCATGGCCGTCATCCAGGTTGTCCTCGATGTGACCACGGATATCGCGCTTCATCTGCGCCGGGTCGAACCCTTGGCGCAGGGCGGCGCTCAGGGCCTGCGCCTGCCAGTCCGGCATGCCGCCCTCGGCGGCCTGCTGGGCGACCACCTGTTCCATCATGCCCGGCATGCCCTCGAGCTGGGCGTTCATGCCCGAGAGGTCCATGAGGCTGTCCGCCTGCTGGGCGGCGGCGGCCAGGGCCTGGGTGCTCAGCAGTGCCGTCAGCAGGGCCAGGATAAGGCCGTTGATGCGTTGTTTCATGGTCCATCACTCCTTGTGTGTCGCCAGGCCGGCGGGTTCGCGGGCCCGGGTGGGTGTCAGAACGGCAGATCTGTCTGCATCTGCTCCAGCAGGCGACGCACGGGGGCGAAGCTCTGCCGGTGATGCGCGCAGGGCCCCACGCGCTGCAGGGCCGCGAGGTGGTCTGCCGTGGGGTAGCCCTTGTGGCCGGCGAACCCGTAGTCCGGGAATGCCCGGTCCAGCGCCACCATCTCCTGGTCCCTCACCACCTTGGCGAGGATGGAGGCGGCGCTGATCGCCGGTTCGGTGGCATCGCCCTTGACGATGGCCTCGGCCGTGCAGGGCAGTTCGGGACAGCGATTGCCGTCGATGAGGGCGTGTTCGGGGGCGGGGTCCAGCGCCAGCACGGCCCGGCGCATGGCGAGCAGGCTGGCCTGGAGGATGTTGAGGCGGTCGATCTCCTGCGGCTCGCAGCGGCCCAGCGCCCAGGCCAGGGCCTTCTCGCGGATCTCCTCGGCCAGGGCCTCGCGGCGAGTCTCGCTGAGCTTCTTGGAGTCGGCCAGCCCCTCGATGGGGCGGGCCGGGTCGAGGATCACGGCCGCGGCCACCACGGGCCCGGCCAGCGGTCCGCGCCCGACCTCGTCGACGCCCGCGATCAGGCCGGTCGCGATCAGGTGTCGATCTCCCGGCCGGCGCACATGAGCTCGGCGGAGGCCGCCACCTCGTCGCCGACGCGCGCGACGGCGTCGAATTTCCACATGCCGCGCAGGCGGCGTGTCACCTCGACCTCGAGGGTGAGCGCGTCGCCCGGGATCACCTGGCGCTTGAAGCGCGCCTTGTCGACGGACACCAGCATGTAGATGAAGTTGTCCGAGGGTTCCTGTTCCTGGGTACAGAAGGCCAGCAGGCCGGTCGCCTGGGCCAGGGCCTCGATCACGAGCACGCCCGGCATGATGGGCTTGTTCGGGAAGTGTCCCTGGAAAAACGGTTCGTTCATGGTCACGTTCTTGAGGGCGGTAAGCGATTTGCCGGCCTCATATTCGAGAACGCGATCAACGAGCAGGAAGGGAAAACGATGCGGCAGATACCGCATGACCTCGTTGATATTCAGCGTACCCACGGTGAATCCTCTCAAATACGTCGATGCTCTGCCGAGCCCTGTTATCGTTTCACGAGCCTTTTCCAGGCCCTTTCCCTTGTTGTCCGGCCGATTTATCCGTCGGGCCCATTCGTCCGGCACGTTCGGCCGCAGCGGCCGATAGCCCCAAAGATGCGGGAGCCCCCGCAACAGGCGGGGAAGTATACACCCTCACCGACTGCGATTATGTGATCGGCAGCCTGCCCGGGTGCAGCAGCGAGCCACGGCCGGGCGCTCAAACGCCGATCGCCCCCCGCCCGGACTCGCGGACGGGGGGCGATCGGGATCAGGCCGCCCCTGCTGCCGGCGACTGGCGCCGTGGGGACATCCGTCTACTTGCCCTGTTTCGGCATGTTGCGCAGCTGCTGCAGGACCTTCTCGGTGATATCCACGCGCTGGCTGGCGTACACGACGTTCTCGGTCAGGACCAGGTCATACTTGCCTTCTTCCGAGACCCTGACGATGGCCTGCAGGACGTCGCGCTGCACCTTGCCGTATTCCTCGTTGCGCGCAAAGTTGAGGTCTTCGCGGAAGTTGTCCTGGGCACGCTTGAGCTCGCGGCCGCGCTCCATCAGTTCGCGCTCCAGGTCGGCCTTCTGCATGGCGGACATGGTCGCACCGTCCGTCTGCAGACGCTCCTCGAGCTTCTTCAGGGCCTCGCCTTCGGCACGCAGGTCATTGGCGCGAGCGCCGAAGCGTTCTTCCAGGACCTTGTCGGCCGCCGCCTTCTGCGGGGACTGCTCCAGCAGCTTGGGCACGTTGACCACGCCGATCATGAGATCCGCGGCCACAGCGAGCTGCCCGGTGGACAGGAACATGGCGGTGGTCAGTGCAATGGCTGTAATCAGACGTTTCAAAACTCCCCCTCTCTCGAATCGCTAGAATGCGGCTCCCAGCGTGAACTGGAATTCCTCAAGCTCGTCTTCTGGCTGGTCATTAAACGCTTTGGCCAGGCTAAATGTCAACGGACCGACCGGCGAAAGCCAGGTGAAACCAAGGCCATAGGAGGCACGCAGCTCATCGGCGTCGAAGGCCTCGTAGTCCTCGTACACCTGCCCGGCATCCATGAACACGCTCATGCGGATGGCACGGGAGTCCGGGGCCAGCGGCGGCGGGAACAGCAGCTCCAGGCTGCCGACCGTGCGGAAGGTGCCGCCCAGCGGATCGTTCACCGAGTCACGCGGGCCGAGGCTCAGGTCCTTGTAACCGCGCACCGAGCGCGAGCCGCCGGCGAAGTAGTTCTCGAAGAACGGCATCGCATCGGTATCGCCATACTCTGAGGCATGATCGACCGTGGCATTGAAGGACAGCGTGAGGTACTTGTCCCACAGCGGCGCGTACTGGCGGAAGTTGTAACCCAGCTTGTAGTACTCGACGTCGCTGCCCGGCACGGCCGTTTCCAGCGAGATGCGCTGCAGGTTGCCGCGGTCGGCGAACACGGTGCGGTTGCGGGTATCGTGCGTGTAGCTGGCCTCGAGCTTGTAGGAGGCGTATTCGTCGCCGTAGGTCGTGATGAAGTCCCGCAGCTCCTGCGCCGCACCCGTGGCGAGCACGATCTCCGTGTCCTCGTAGCCCAGGCTGTAGCGCAGGTAGTCGTACTCGGTGAGCGGGATGCCGTAGTTGATGTTGCCGCCCCAGCGGTTGGCAAAGTAGCGGGTCACGTTGGCCTCTTCCGCATCGGTCTCGCGGTAGAAGGCGGTGAAGCCGCGGCTCACGCCATCGATGGTGTGATACGGGTTGGTGTAGGACAGGCTGTAGATGGTGTTCACCGAGCTGGTGTTGGCCTGCACGGAGACCCGCTTGCCGGAGCCCATGAAGTTGTCTTCCGACACCGCGATATTGAACAGCACACCCTCGCTCTGCGAATAACCGGCGCCGATGGTGAAGCTGCCTGCCAGGCGTTCCACCACGGAGATGTCCAGATCGACCTGGTCGTCCGTGCCGGGTACACGGCGGGTCTGGATGTTCACGTCCTCGATATAGGGCAGGCGCTGCAGGCGGATCTTGGAGCGGTTGATCTGCGAGGCCGCATACCAGCCGGCCTCCATCTGGCGCATCTCGCGGCGCAGCACCTCGTCGCGCGTCTTGTGGTTGCCCTGGAAGTTGATACGGCGCACGTAGACGCGCTTGCCCGGATCGACGAACAGCGTGAGATCGACCTCGCGGGCCTCTTCGTCGAGCTCCGGGATCGCGTTGACGTTGGCGAAGGCATAGCCCTCGTCGCCCAGCCGGTCGGTGATGCGCGTGATCGAATCGGTCACCTGCGTGCGGGCGAAGATATCGCCGGCCTCCAGATCCACCAGCGCCATCAGCTCCTCTTCCGGCAACAGGAGATTGCCCGCCAGTTTGACGCTGCGAATGCGGTACTGGTCGCCTTCCTGCACGTTCACCGTGACATAGATGTCGCGCTTGTCCGGTGTGATCGCAACCTGGGTGGAGTCGATGTTGAACTCGGCATAGCCCTCATCGAAATAGCTGGAGCGCAGGCGCTCGAGGTCGCCGCCCAGCTTCTGCTTGGAGTATTCATCACGGCTGCTGAACAGCGCCCACCAGGGCGGGATGCCGGACTCGAATTCATCCAGCAGATCGTCCTCGTCGAAGTCCTCGTTGCCGACGATGGTCACCTTGCGGATCTTGGCCACCTTTCCTTCCGAGATGGTGATGTCGATATCCACACGGTTGCGCGGCAGCTCGTCGACCTCGACGTCGATCTTCACGTTGTACTTGCCGCGGGCGAAATACTGCTGGCGCAGCTCGCGCTCCAGACGTTCCAGCACCGAACGGTTGAAGACGCGCCCCTTGGAGATGCCGACCTGCTGCAGGGCCTCCTCGAGCTGGTCCTTCGGGATGTCCTTGTTGCCGGAGAAACGGATGTCCGCAATGGCCGGACGCTCGGTGACGAACACCACCAGCACGTCGTCTCGCCGGCGCAGCTCCACGTTCTCGAAGAAACCGGTGCGGTACAGCGCCCGGATCACCTCGGCGCTCTGCTTCTCCTCGAACTCGTCGCCGACCTTGAGCGGCAGATAGGTGAACACGGTACCCGGCGCGATGCGCTCCAGGCCCTCGACCTCGATGTCCTGTACCACGAAGGCCTGGGCATGGACCGACGGCACGACGGCGGCCATGGCACCACCGAGCAGCAGTGCCTGTATGGATTGCTTGAGATTCAACTGAACAGTCTCGTCAGGTCGTTGTAAATGGCGAGCATCATCAGGCCGGCCAGCATGGCCAGGCCGATGCGCTGGCCGAAGGCCTGAGCGGCCTCCGACAGGGGGCTGCCCTTGATGAGCTCGATGACGTAATACAGCAAATGGCCACCGTCGAGGATCGGCACGGGCAACAGGTTGATGATGCCCAGACTGATGCTGACCATGGCCAGGAAATACAGGAAGGCCGCCAGCCCCACCAGGGCGGAGAGCCCCGCGTAGTCGGCGATGGTGATCGGGCCGCTGACGTTCTTCAGCGAGGCATCGCCCGTCACCAGCTTGCCCATCAGGCGCAGCGTGAGCAGGGTGACGTCGCCGGTCTTGACGACGGATTCGCCGATGGCGGCGATCGGTCCGTGGCTGATGGTGGTGGCCAGCTTCTCGCGATCGGCCGCGCGCAGGGTGCCGCCGATGGCCGCGTTGATGAAGCCCTGGGTCTGCCCCTCCACCTCCCGTGCATCGGGGGTGAGCGCCAGCCGATGCCGCTGGCCGTCGCGCTCGACCACCAGGGCGAGCTCGCGCCCCGCGCTGGCCTTGAGGATGTCGACGAAGGCCTGGGCGGTGAGCCCCTCCTCGCCATCGACGGCCACGACCTGGTCGCCGTCGCGCAGCCCGGCACGCTCGGCCGCGCCACCCGGATTCACCTGCGCGATCACCGGGATATAGGGACGCCAGGAGAGCAGCCCCAGCCGCTCGACGAAGTCCCCCTCCTCCTTGAGCAACGGCTGGGCACCGAAGTCCAGCGTCAGCGAACGCCGGGCACCGCCCTCGTCGACCACGACCAGATCGACCGCGCCGTTGTCCAGCGAGTGCGCCAGCAGGCGCATACGCACGGCCTCCCAGTCCGGCGTCTCGCGCCCGGCCACGGCCAGGATGCGATCACCGGCCTGGAGCCCGGCCTCGTAGGCCGGTGTGGCGGGCGGCGGCGCGTCCACGTAGGGCTTGATGCCGTTGACCCCGACCATGAACATCAGCCAATAGGCCACCAGCGCGAACAGGAAGTTGAAGGCCGGGCCGGCGGCCACGATGGCGATGCGGCTCCACACCCCCTTGCGGTTGAAGGCCAGGTGCTGCTCGGCCGGGTCCACCTCGCCCTCGCGTTCGTCGAGCATGCGCACGTAGCCGCCCAGCGGCAGGGCCGCGATCACGTATTCTGTGGGATCGTTCTTGCGCTGCCAGCGCAGGATGGGGCGGCCAAAACCGATGGAGAAACGCAGCACCTTCACGCCCAGGCGACGGGCCACCCAGAAGTGGCCGAATTCGTGCACCGCCACGAGCAGGCCGATGGCGACGACGAAGGCGAGGATGCTGACGAGGAACTGGGTCATGCCGCGCAACCCCCGGACAGGCGTCGCACCGCGGCCTCGGCATCGCGGCGCGCCGCGGCATCGGCCGCGAGCACGGTCTCGAGGTCCGTGGCCGGCCGGGCCGGCACGTCGGCCAGGGCCTGCTCGATCACGCGCGGGATGTCGGTGAAGCGGATAGCGCCGTCGAGGAAGGCCTGCACGGCGATCTCGTTGGCGGCATTGAGGATGGCCGTGGCCGTGCCGCCGGCCGCGTGCGCCTCGTAGGCCAGGCGCAGACAGGGAAAGCGCGCGAGGTCCGGGCGCTCGAAGTCCAGCCGCGCCACGGCAATGAGGTCCAGCGGCGCGACGCCCGAGGCCATGCGCTCCGGCCAGGCCAGGGCGTGGGCGATCGGCGTGCGCATGTCCGGGTTGCCGAGCTCGGCCAGCACCGAGCCGTCGTTGTAGGCCACCAGGGAATGAATCACGCTCTGGGGATGCAGCACCACCTCCACCCGGGAGGTGTCGGTGCCGAACAGCCAGCAGGCCTCGATCACCTCCAGGCCCTTGTTCATCATGGTGGCGGAGTCCACCGAGATCTTGCGGCCCATCACCCAGTTGGGATGCGCCACCGCCTGTTCCGGGGTCACCGTCACCAGCCGCTCCAGCGGCAGGTCACGGAAGGGGCCGCCCGAGGCGGTCAGGAGGATGCGCTCCACCCCCACGCTGGCCAGGCCCCGGCCGAACTGCGGCGGCATGCACTGGAAGATGGCGTTGTGTTCGCTGTCGATGGGCAAAAGCTCGGCGCCGCTGGCGCGGATCTCGTCCATGAAGAGCTGGCCGGACATCACCAGCGCCTCCTTGTTGGCCAGCATCACGCGCTTGCCCGAGCGCGCCGCCGCCAGGGTGGGCAGCAGCCCCGCCGCGCCGACGATGCCGGCCATCACGTAATCCGTGGCCTCGTGACTCGCCACCTGCTCGAGCCCCGCCACGCCGGAGAGGACCTCGATCCCGAGCCCCGCCGCGCGCAGCCGTTCGTCCAGGCGCTCGGCGGCGGCGGGGTCGGCCATCACGGCATAGGCCGGCCGGTGTTCACGGCACTGGTCGAACAGTCGGTCCACGTCGCGGTGGGCCGTGAGCGCGACCACGCGAAAACGCTGCGGATGGCGCGCCAGGACATCCAGGGTGTTCACGCCGATGGTGCCGGTCGCGCCCAGGATGGTGATGCCGATCGGTTGCCCTGCCGAGCCAGTGCTGTTGGAACTGCGCGTCACGTGAAATCCCGTCGTCTCAAAGCCAGTACAGCCCGATGGCGAAGACCGGTGCGGCCGCCGTCAGGCTGTCGATGCGATCCAGAATGCCGCCATGACCGGGAAGAATCGAGCCACTGTCCTTGGCCCCGGCCTCGCGCTTGATGAGGCTCTCGAACAGGTCGCCGGCGACCGAGATGAGGGCCACCACCACGCTCAGCCCGATGAAGTAGACCCAGATGCCCGGCTCGAGGTTCAACCACCAGGCGCCGAACACGGCCCACAGCGCCACGCCGGCCAGGCCACCGAGCACGCCCTCGCGGGTCTTGCCCGGGCTCAGCTCGGGGGCCAGCTTGTGCCGGCCAAAGGCACGGCCGGTGAAGTAGGCCCCGGTGTCGGCCACCGCGACGATGCCCACCACGAAGAGGATCCACTGCCAGCCCTCTGCGTGCAGCCCCGCCACCGCCACCCAGGCCGGCAGCAGGGTGAGGAAGGCGGCCGCGGTCAGCAGCCGGTGCCAGCCCCGGCGCTGGCCCACGCCGCGGTGATAGATCGCCAGCAGTACCAGCACCACCGCCCACCAGCACACGCCGACGGCGATCAGGGCCAGGCGCGCCTCCGGCGTCGCACGCAGGGCCACGTAGACGCCCAGCGCCAGGAAGATGCCGCCGAACACCAGGCGCATGACCGGCTGGGCGATGCCGGCCAGGCGCGCCCATTCCCAGGCGCCCACGGCAAACACCAGCAGGGCCACCCACTGGAAATGCACCGGGTCGAGCCAGAGGATGGCGGAGAGGAACAGGGCCACCAGGATCAGCCCCGTGATCAGGCGCAGCTTAAGCATGACCGGCCCCCGACAGCTGCTCCCCGGTCATGCCGAAACGCCGCTCACGGCCGGCAAAGGCGGCGATGGCCGCCTCCAGGTGCTGCGCGTCGAAGTCCGGCCACAGCACGTCGGTGAACCACAGCTCGGCATAGGCCATCTGCCACAGCAGGAAGTTGCTCACGCGATGCTCCCCGCCGGTGCGGATGAAGAGGTCCGGGTCCGGCAGGCCGGCGGTGGACAGCGCCTGGTCCAGCGCCTCGGGCGTGATGTCGGCCGCGGCCAGCCCTCCGGCCTGCACGCGTTCGGCCAGGCGGCGCGCCGCCTGGGCGATGTCCCAGCGTCCGCCGTAGTTGGCCGCCACCACCACCCGCAGCCCCGTCGCCTGCGCGGTGCGGGTCTCGGCCTCGGCGATACGTGCCTGCAGGCGCTCGGGAAAGGCCTCGCGGGCGCCGATGAAGCACAGCCGGATGTTGTTCTCGAGCAGGCTGGGCAGTTCGCGCTCCAGGGCCGTGACGAACAGCTCCATGAGCCCGCTCACCTCATCGTCGGGCCTCTTCCAGTTCTCGCTGCTGAAGGCGAACAGGGTGAGCGCCTCGATGCCGCGCCGTGCGCAGGTCTCGATGGTGCGACGCACCGCCTCCACGCCGCGCTTGTGTCCCGCGGTGCGCGGCAGGTGGCGCGCCCGCGCCCAGCGCCCGTTGCCATCCATGATGATGGCCACGTGGCGCGGAACGCGTGAATCGGCGACCTGGGCGACGGGGGTCATGAACGAGGAATCCGACGCCAGGCGTCAGATCTCCATCAGTTCCTTTTCCTTCGTCTCCAGCAGCTGATCGACCTCGGCCACGTACTTGTCGGTCAGCTTCTGGATGGCGTCCTGTCCCTTGCGTTCGTCGTCCTCGGAGATCTCCTTCTCCTTGAGCAGCGCCTTGAGGTCGTTGTTCGCATCGCGGCGGATGTTGCGGATCGCCACGCGGGCATTCTCGCCCTCGTGACGCACCACCTTGACCAGGTCGCGGCGGCGTTCCTCGGTCAGCGCCGGCATCGGCACGCGGATCACGGTGCCCGCGGACGACGGGTTCAGACCCAGATCGGAGGTCATGATGGCCTTTTCGATGACCGGCACCAGCTGCTTCTCCCAGGGGGTGACCGTGAGCATGCGTGCGTCGGCCACGGCGATGCTCGCCACCTGGCTGAGCGGCGTCTCGGTGCCGTAGTAGTCCACGGTCACATGATCCAGCAGGCTGGTATGGGCACGGCCGGTACGGATCTTCGACAGCTCGCTCTTGAAGGACTCGATGCTCTTCTTCATGCGCTGCTCGGCGTCTTTCTTGATGTCTTCGATCATCTCTCAACCCCTTTCGACGATGGTCCCGATCTGCTCGCCGCTCACGACGCGGTCCAGGTCGCCTTCATTGAAGATATTGATAATACGCAACGGGATGTTGTTGTCGCGGCACATGACGATGGCCGTGGCGTCCATCACGCCGAGCTTGCGCGTGAGCACCTCGTCGAAGGTGAGGCGCTCGAAGCGCTTGGCCGCCGGATTCTTCACCGGGTCGGAATCGTACACGCCGTCCACCTTGGTCGCCTTGATCATGAGATCGGCGTTGATCTCGCTGGCGCGCAGGCTGGCGGCCGAGTCCGTGGTGAAAAACGGGTTGCCGGTGCCGGCGGCGAACACCACCACGCGCCCCTTCTCCAGGTGACGCACGGCGCGGCGACGGATGTAGTCCTCGCAGACCTGGTTGATCTTGATGGCGGACATGACGCGGCAGAAGGCCTTCTTGCGCTCCAGCGCGTCCTGCAGGGCCAGCGAGTTGATCACCGTGGCCAGCATGCCCATGTGGTCGCCGGTGACGCGGTCCATGCCGCCCTCGGCCAGGCCCGCGCCGCGGAAGATGTTGCCGCCGCCGATGACCACCGCCACCTCGACGCCCTTGCGGCTGAGGTCGGCGATCTCGCCGGCGATCCGATGGAGGATGTCGGGATCGATACCGTAGTCATACCGTCCCATGAGCGCTTCACCGCTCAGTTTGAGGAGAACACGTTTGTACCTGGGTGCGCTTGTATCGGCCATTTATTTATTAGCATCGTGGTGGATAGGGAGCATCCGGCGTTGCGCCGGCACCCGGAACCCTCGGCTGCGAGGGCCCAGTCTATCGGTCGAGACGGCCCGCGGCGAGCCCCCTCGAAAAAACGGGAACGCCCTGGGGCGTTCCCGTTGTCCAGTGTCTTACTGGCTGCCCTTGGCCTGGGCCATGACTTCGGCGGCGAAGTCTTCCTGTTTCTTCTCGATGCCCTCGCCCACTTCGTAGCGGACGAACTCGACGGCCTCGGCACCGGCGCCGCTGAGCAGCTTGCCGACCGTGGTGTCCGGGTCCTTGACGAAGGGCTGGCCCACCAGGGTGATCTCGGCCAGGTACTTCTTGATGCGGCCCTCGACCATCTTCTCGACGATCTCGGCCGGCTTGCCGCTCTCCTCGGCCTGGGCGCGGATGATCTCGCGCTCCTTGTCGAGCATTTCCTGCGGCACGCCCGTCTCGTCCAGGCAGACCGGGCGCGAGGCCGCGATGTGCATGGCGACGTCGCGGGCCAGGTCCTCGTTGCCACCCTTCAGGGCCACCAGCACGCCGATACGGGTGCCGTGCAGGTAGGAGGCCATCACGCCCCCTTCCACGTCCATGATGGCGAAGCGGCGGATCTGGATGTTCTCGCCGATCTTGGCCACCAGCTCCTGACGCACTTCCTCGACGGACTTGCGGTCCTTCAGGGCGGTGCCGTTCAGGGCGTCGACGTTGGTCGGGTTGTTCTCGAGGATGCAGGCGGCGACCTCGTCGACGAAGGCGACGAAGTTGTCGTCCTTGGCCACGAAATCGGTCTCGCAGTTCACCTCGACGATGGCGGCCTGGTTGCCGGCATCGTTCATGGCCACGGCGATCTTGCCTTCGGCGGCCACACGGCCGGCCTTCTTCACGGCCTTGGCGGCGCCCGACTTGCGCATGATCTCGATGGCCGCTTCCATGTCGCCATTGGCTTCATTCAGGGCCTTCTTGCATTCCATCATGCCGGCGCCGGTGCGTTCGCGCAGCTCCTTGACCATCGCTGCTGTAATCTGCATGGCTAACTCCTAATACGTATTCAGTTCAGTGACAATCGAAGCGGGGTTAAAGAAAGAGGCCTTATTCGGCCTCTTCCCCTTCGTCCTTGTCAGCGGCCTTCTTCTTCGGCGCTGCCTTCTTTTTCACCGCGGCCTTCTTCTTGGGGGCCGCCTTCTTCTTCGGCGCCGCCTTCTTGGCCTCTTCGCCTTCGGCAACCTCGACGAACTCGTCGTTGCCGGCAGCCGGCTTCTGGCGACCGGTGGCCAGACCCTCGGCCACGGCCTCGGCGGCGGAGGAGACGTAGAGCTGGATGGCGCGCATGGCGTCATCGTTGCCCGGGATCACGTAGTCCACGCCGTCGGGGCTGTTGTTGGTGTCTACCACGGCCACGACCGGGATACCCAGCTTCTTCGCCTCGTTGATGGCGATGCGCTCGTAGCCGACGTCGATGACGAACAGCGCGTCAGGCAGGCGGCCCATGTCGGCGATGCCGCCGATGGAACGCTCGAGCTTGGCCTTTTCGCGGCGCAGCATCAGGATTTCTTTCTTGTTCAGTCGGTTCAGCGAGCCGTCCGTCTCCATGTTTTCGAGGTCCTTGAGACGACGAATGGACTGACGCACGGTCTGGAAGTTGGTCAGCATGCCGCCCAGCCAACGGTGGTTGACGTACGGCATCTTGCAGCGCTCGGCCTCTTCCTTGATGGTGTCACGCGCGGAACGCTTGGTACCCACGAACATGATCTTGCCACCGTTGGAGGCAAGCTTGCCCAGGTAGTTCATCGCATCGTTGAAGAGCGGGAGGGTCTTCTCGAGGTTGACGATATGGATCTTGTTACGCTCGCCGAAGATATAAGGGGCCATCTTCGGGTTCCAGTAACGGGTCTGATGACCAAAGTGCACGCCAGCCTCAAGCATCTGGCGCATGGTAATACCAGCCATGAATAACTCCTTGACGGGTTGGGCCTCCATACGTCCCATACGACAACCCCTTCGCGGGGCACCCAGTCGCACGTGTCGACGTATGTGTGGGATTAATTTCAGGGTTTGCGCCGAAGCGCGGGCGCTTTATACCACAAATCCCGCATAGACAACAGCTTGGGCGTGTTTTTTTGACCTTTTCCCCGCCCCCTGCCACTCTATGCGGCTACGGGCGCGCCCGCGCCGAAGCCCCTACTGAGAGCACGGATTTACCGACCCATGTCCGCGACCATCAAGACCCCGGAAGAAATCGAGAAGATGCGCGTCGCCGGCCGCCTGGCCGCCGAGGTGCTGGAGATGATCGGCCCGCACGTGCAGCCCGGCATCACCACCGACGAGCTGGACCGCATCTGCCACGACTACATCGTCAACGAACAGCAGGCCATCCCCGCCCCGCTCAACTACCGCGGCTTCCCGAAGTCCATCTGCACCTCGGTCAACCACGTGATCTGCCACGGCATCCCGGGCAACAAGACCTTGAAGAACGGCGACATCGTCAACATCGATGTCACCGTCATCAAGGACGGCTACCACGGCGACACCAGCAAGATGTTCTTCGTCGGCAAGCCCACGGTGCAGGGCCGGCGCATCGTCGAGATCGCCCACAAGTCGCTGTGGATCGGCATCGACATGGTGAAGCCCGGCGTGCGCCTGGGCGACATCGGCCACGCCATCCAGACCTATGCCGAGGGCCAGCATGCCGCCATCGTGCGCGAGTACTGCGGCCACGGCATCGGCCGCGAGTTCCACGAGGAGCCCCAGGTCCTGCACTACGGCAGGCCCGGCACCGGCATGGTGCTCGAGCCCGGCATGACCTTCACCATCGAGCCCATGGTCAACGCCGGCAAGCGCCACACCAAGCTGCTGCCCGACGGCTGGACCGTGGTCACCAAGGACCACAGCCTGTCGGCCCAGTGGGAGCACACCATCCTCGTCACCGCGGACGGCCACGAGGTGCTGACCCTGCGCAACGAGGAGCGCGACGAGGCCCGCGCCACGGCATGAATCCCGCCATCCCGCTGCCGGGTTTTCTCGAATCCGTCATCGCCCCGGGCGAGGCCCCGGCCACACCCCCCGCGGCCCGGCCCTCGGTGCAGGAATTCCACTCGCGCATCAAGGCCCTGGAGGCCCGGCTGTTCGAGGCCCGCGACGCCGGCGTGCCGGTGGTCGAGCTCGTCACCGGCCGCGCCGCGGCCATCGACCGCCTGCTGATCCAGGCCTGGGACCGCTTCGGCATCGCCCCCGACGACGCCGCGCTGGTGGCCGTGGGCGGCTACGGTCGCGGCGAGCTGCACCCGGGCTCCGACATCGACCTCCTGCTGCTGCTCAACGCGCCCCCCGCCGCGGAAGAGGAGGAACGCCTGAGCGCCTTCGTCACCTTCCTCTGGGACATCGGCCTGCACGTGGGCCACAGCGTGCGCACCCTGGACGAATGCGTGACCGAGGCGGCCGCCGACATCACGGTGATGACCAACCTCATCGAGTCGCGCCCCCTGGCCGGCAGCCGCCGCCTCTACCAGCGCCTGGTGAACGACATCGGCCCTGACCGCATCTGGCCCAGCCCCGCCTACTTCCAGGCCAAGCTCGACGAGCAGGTGGACCGCCACCGCAAGTACGGCGACACCGCCTACAAGGTGGAACCCAACCTCAAGGAGAGCCCCGGGGGCCTGCGCGACATCCAGATGATCGGCTGGGTCACACGCCGCCACTTCGGCACCGGCGCCCTGCACGAGCTGGTGCAGCACCGCTTCCTCAACGAGACCGAGTACCAGGCGCTGATCGACGGCCAGGACTTCCTCTGGGAGGTGCGCTTCAGCCTGCACCAGCTGGCCGGGCGCAAGGAGGACCGCCTGCTGTTCGACTACCAGCGCGAGCTCGCCCGCCGCTTCGGCTACACGGACCAGAACCAGAACCTCGCCGTGGAGCAGTTCATGCAGCGCTACTACCGCACGGTGATGGAGCTCGAGCGACTGAACGAGATCCTGCTGCAGTACTTCCAGGAGACCATCCTGCTGGCCGAGGAGAGCGGCGAGGCGGTCATCCTCACCCGTCGCTTCCAGTCGCGGCGCGGCTTTCTCGAGGCACGCGACAACCAGATCTTCCTGCGCTACCCGCCCGCCCTGCTGGAGGTGTTCCTCGTCCTGCAGCAGCACCCCGAGCTCAAGGGCGTGCGCGCCTCCACCATCCGCCTGATCCGTAGCCACCTGCACCTGATCGACGACAGCTTTCGCGACAACCTCGTCTGCCGCAGCCTGTTCATGGAGATCCTGCGCCAGGGCAGCGGCATCACCCGACAGCTGCGGCGCATGAACCGCTACGGCGTGCTCGCCGCCTACCTGCCGATCTTCGAGAACATCGTCGGGCGCATGCAGTACGACCTGTACCACGCCTACACGGTGGACGAACACACACTCATGGTGCTGCGCAACATCCGCCGCCTGAGCGTGCCCGAGCACTCCGGCGAGCTGCCCCTGGCCAGCGGGATCTTCGCCACCCTGCCCAAGCCCGAGCTGCTCTACCTGGCCGGCCTGTTCCACGACATCGCCAAGGGCCGCGGCGGCGACCACTCCGAGCTCGGCGCGGCGGACGCCTACGCCTTCTGCCGGCGCCACGGCCTGGGCGAGCAGGACGCCGAGCTCGTCAGCTGGCTGGTGCGCAACCACCTGGTCATGTCCATGACCGCCCAGCGCAAGGACATCAGCAGCCCCGAGGTCATCCACGAGTTCGCCACCCTGGTGGGCAACAAGACGCGCCTGGACTACCTGCTCCTGCTAACGGTCTCGGACATGCGCGGCACCAACCCCGAGCTGTGGAACTCCTGGAAGGACTCCCTGCTCACCGAGCTCTACCACTCCACCGTGCGCGTGCTCGGCCGCGGCCTGGACAAGCCCATCGAGCGCACCGAGCTGGTGGACGAGGTGCGCCACGAGGCCGCCGGGCTGCTGGCCGGGGCCGGACTGGAGACCGCCCGCATCGAGGCCATCTGGAACGACCTCGACGAGGACTACTTCCTGCGCCACACCGGCGCCGAGGTCGCCTGGCACACCCAGGCCATCGCCGAGACCGGCCAGACCGACCGGCCCCGCGTGGTGCTGCGCCAGATCGAGGAACTCGGCAGCACCGAGATCTTCCTCTTCAGCAAGGACTACCCACAGCTCTTCGCCCTCACCACCGCCGCACTGGACCAGCTCGGGCTCAACATCGTCGACGCCCGCTTCAACCTCACCCACAGCGGCTGCTCGCTCTACACCTTCCTGGTGCTCGAGGCCGACGGCAAGCCCATCACCAACGGCTACCGCCTGCAGGAGATCGAGACCGTGCTCAACGAGCTGCTGGCCACCCCGCAGCAGCTGCCGCCCGTGCAGCCCCGGCGCATGCCGCGCAAGCTCAAGCACTTCGACGTGCCCACCCGGATCGACTTCCACCAGGACCCGGACGAACGCTGGACCATCATGGAACTCTCCACTGCCGACCGCCCCGGCCTGCTCGCCCGCGTCAGCCGCGCCCTCATCGACAGCGGCATCAAGGTCCAGGGCGCCCGCATCGCCACCGTCAGCGAGACTGCCGACGACGTCTTCTACGTCACCGACATGCAGCACCGCCCCATCCTCTCCGCCGAACGCCAGCAACGCGTACGCGAGGCCATCGAGGCGGAGCTGGGGTGAAAGTCGCGAGTCGAAGGATGTGATTCCTATGGCAGCCCATAGGGCGGGCCATCCCCGCCATCACGCCCCCAACCTCTGAGCCATACCGATACCGATCGCGCCTTGCGGCGCTCCTACCAAACCCGCGGTTTACCTGTAGGAGCGGTGCAAGCCGCGATGCCCATGCGGAACGGCGGGACCGAACCCCATCGTGGCTCGCACCGCTCCTACAAACCCAAAACGCAAAAAGGCCCCAACCGGGGCCTTTTCTGCTTCTTCGATGAGACGCGATCGCCTCAGCGCGCGGCCAGCCCGTCGATGATCGCGTTCAGGGTCGCACTCGGGCGCATCACGGCGGTGGTCTTGGCGGCGTCCGGGTGGTAGTAACCACCGAGATCCACCGGCCTGCCCTGCACGGCATTGAGCTCCCCGACGATCTTCGCCTCGTTCTCCGCCAGCGCCCGGGCCACCGGCTCGAACACGGCCTTGAGCCCGGCGTCCTCGTCCTGCGCGGCCAGGGCCTGCGCCCAGTACAGCGCCAGGTAGAAGTGGCTGCCACGGGTGTCGAGTTCGCCGACCTTGCGCGAGGGAGACTTGTCGTTGTCCAGGAAGGCGCTGTTGGCCGCATCCAGGGCCTTGGCGATGACGGCCAGCCGGGCGTTGCCGCCCTTGCGCGCGAAGTCCTCGAGCGAGACGGCCAGCGCCAGGAACTCGCCCAGCGAGTCCCAGCGCAGGTGGTTTTCCTCCACCAGCTGTTGCACGTGCTTGGGCGCGGAGCCGCCCGCGCCGGTCTCGTACAGGCCGCCGCCAGCCAGCAGCGGCACGATGGAGAGCATCTTGGCGCTGGTGCCGAGCTCCAGGATCGGGAACAGGTCGGTGAGGTAGTCGCGCAGCACGTTGCCGGTCACCGAGATGGTGTCCTGGCCCGCTTTCATGCGCGCCAGCGAGTAGCGCGTGGCCTCCACCGGCGACATGATCCTGATCTCCAGGCCGCTGGTGTCGTGGTCCTGGAGATAGGTCTCGACCTTCCTGATCAGGTTCGCGTCGTGGGCGCGGTCGGGGTCCAGCCAGAAGATGGCCGGCTGGCCGGTGAGGCGCGCGCGGGTCACGGCGAGCTTCACCCAGTCGCGGATCGGCAGGTCCTTGGTCTGGCACATGCGCCAGATGTCGCCCGGCTCGACCTCGTGCTCCATCAGCAGGTTGCCGGCCGCGTCCGTCACGCGCACCGTGCCCTTCGCCGGGATCTCGAAGGTCTTGTCGTGCGAGCCGTATTCCTCGGCCTTCTGCGCCATCAGGCCGACGTTGCTGGTGCTGCCCATGGTGGCCGGGTCGAAGGCGCCGTGTTCCTTGCAGAAGTCGATGGTGGCCTGGTAGACGCCGGCGTAGCAGCGGTCCGGGATCATGGCCTTGGTGTCGTGCAGCTGGCCGTCCGGGCCCCACATCCTGCCGGAGGAGCGGATGGCCGCCGGCATGGAGGCGTCGATGATCACGTCGCTCGGCACGTGCAGGTTGGTGATGCCCTTGTCGGAATTCACCATGGCGAGCGCCGGGCGCTTTGCGTACACGGCCTGGATGTCGGCCTCGATGGCCTGGCGCTGGTCGTCCGGCAGCGCGCCGATCTTGGCGTACACGTCGCCCAGGCCGTTGCGGGTGTTCACGCCCAGCTGCCTGAAGGTATCGGCGTGCCTGTCGAACACCTCGCGGTAATACACGTCCACTGCGTGGCCGAACATGATCGGGTCGGAGACCTTCATCATGGTGGCCTTCAGGTGCAGCGACAGCAGCACGCCCTCGGCCTTCGCCGCCTCGGTGGCCTGCTCGAAGAAGCGGCGCAGCGCACTCGCGCTCATCACGGCGGCATCGATCACCTCGCCCGCCAGCACCGGGGTCTTCTCCTTCAGCACCCGGGTCTGGCCGTCGTCGGTCACCAGCTCGATCTTCACCGCGCCATCGGCCTCGATCACCACGGACTGCTCGCTGCCGTAGAAATCGCCCTCGCTCATGGAGGCCACGTGCGACTTCGAATCCGCGCTCCAGGCGCCCATGGAATGCGGATGCTTCTGCGCGTAGGCCTTCACCGCGGCGGCCACACGCCGGTCCGAGTTGCCCTCGCGCAGCACCGGGTTCACCGCACTGCCCAGCACCTTCGCATAGCGGGCCTTGATGGCCTGCTCCGCGTCGTCCTTCGGCTCGGCCGGGTAGTCCGGGATGTCGTAGCCCTGCCCCTGCAGCTCCCTGATCGCGGCGGTGAGCTGCGGGATCGAGGCGCTGATGTTCGGCAGCTTGATGATGTTCGCCTCGGGCGTCTTCGCCAGCTCGCCCAGCTCGGCCAGGGCATCGCCGATGCGCTGTTCTTCGGTCAGCCTCTCCGGGAAGTTCGCAAGGATACGGCCCGCCAGCGAGATGTCCCGCACCTCCACCTCGACCCCGGCCGCGCCGGTGAAGGCCCGCACGATGGGCAGGAAGGAATAGGTCGCCAGCATCGGCGCCTCGTCGGTCTCGGTGTAGATGATCCTGGATTCAGACATCGAACATATCCCTGGGAAAGAGGTGAATGGACGGGCCCGGCATTATACCAAAGGATAGCCGCCATTCGGCGGCCACAGGGCGGGCCATGCCCGCCAGCGCGATGCCCATGCCGGACAAAGCCACCACCCCTGATCGCGCCTCGCACCCAGAGGGCATAAACGGCGCTCCTACACCTGACGCCTATCCGCTCACTCCTCACGTCGCCCCGGCTCGCCGAACCCGAACTCCCCGGTGGATTCGAAGCCCACCGGCACCGCCACGTCCTCCAGCGACACCCTTCCATGCAGGCGGTAGGCAATGCCCTCCGGCGCCGTGCTCCGGTCGCGCAGCTGCCGGGCCAGCGACCAGAGGCTGGACGACACCTCCACCTCCGTCACCGCCTCGCCAAAACCCGGCACCTCCAGGGCCTGACTGGAGACCCCCTCGGCAAAGCGCTCGCCGTTCACGTCCACCCGGAAATCCAGGCCGCGGATGTTCAGCGCGAAGTCGTTGGGATTCTGGATACGCAGCCTGAGCCGGTAACGCTGCTCGAACACATCCACCTGCGTGAGCTGCAGGCCCACCAGGTGCACGCGCGGCGGCTCGGTGCCGGACGGCAGATAGGCACAACCGGACAGGGACACGAGGACGAGCAACAGCAGGACAGGAAAGAACGATCTGGCAGGCATTGGTACAGACCCCCACGAGAGGAATGAATCGTCGAACGCTCAGGCTGCACAGTAAGCCAGGTTGCGGTGAATTAACACGACGTCCGTCACTGCGCCGCCTGCTGAAGAGAGAATAGCCTCGTCATCACCGCGCCGGTCGCGATCACCATCGCGCGCACCACCGCCACCGGCAGATGACGGGCAACCCGCGCCACCACCACCCCATCCCGGTACAATGCCCTCCAAAAATCACGGAGCCGGGCATGTATCACAAGAGCAAGATCGAGAGCCTGTACGACCTGGTGACGGGCGATGAGGATTCGCGCGTCTGCAAGGACATCCCCGATGCGGCCTGCAACGATCAGCCGCGCAATTTCTTTGCCTATCTCACGGCCAACGTGCTGAACAAGATCGCGGACGAGATCGCGAGCGCGAAGCTGGTGCTGCCGTGGCTCTTGGGCGTGCTGGGGGTGCCGGCGGCGTTTACGGGCTTTCTGGTGCCGATCCGCGAGGCGGGCGTGCTGCTGCCGCAGCTGGTGGTGGCGGCCTATATCCGCCACGTGGCGGTGCGCAAGTGGGTGTGGGTGCTGGGCGCGGGGCTCTCGGCTCTGGCGCTGGTGGCGATGGGGCTGACGGCGCTCTCGCTGGATGGGGCGGCGGCGGGCTGGGCGATCATCGGCGCACTGGTGGTGTTCAGCCTGGCGCGGGGGATCTGCTCGGTGTCAGCCAAGGACGTGCTGGGCAAGACGGTGTCCAAGAGCCGGCGCGGCAACCTGATGGGGCTGGCCACGGGTACGGCGGGCCTCGCGACCCTGGGCGTGGGCGTGGCGCTCACGCTGTTGCGCGATGCGGACCTGGGCCCGGCGCTGATCGCGGGGCTGATCCTGCTGGCCGCCCTGCTGTGGGTACCGGCGATCGCGGCCTATATCCTGATCCGCGAGCAGCCGGGGGCCACCGAGGGCGGCGGCAACGCCCTGGCGGAGGCGTTGAAAAACCTCGCCCTGCTGAAGACGGACGCGGAGTTCCGCCACTTCGTGATCGCCCGCACCCTGCTGCTCTCCGTGGCCCTGGCCCCGCCCTTCTACGTGCTGCTGGCCCAGCAGCACACCGGCGGCCTGGCGGACCTGGGGATGCTGGTGATCGCCGGTGGCATCGCCGGCAGCATCAGCGCCCCGGTCTGGGGCCGCATGGGCGACCGCTCCAGCCGCCGGGTGATGGCGCTGGCCTCCGCCATGGCCGGCCTGCTCGGCATGGCCACGGCCGCGCTGGCCTGGCTGGACTCCCCCCTCCTCGGCCACGGCCTGGTGCACGCGGCCATCTTTCTGCTGCTGACCGTGGCCCACAGCGGCGTGCGCCTGGGCCGCAAGGTGTACCTGGTGGACATGGCCACCCAGGAGACCCGCGCGGCGATGGTGGCCGTGAGCAACACCGTGATCGGCGTGGCCATGCTGGCCGCGGGGCTCATCGGCGTGCTCGGCGACGTGCTGGGCACGGCGGCCGTGATCCTGGCACTGGCGCTGGCGTCGTTCGTGGCGACGGTGTATGCGATGAACCTGGTGGAAGTCTCGGGATAAATCGCGAGTCGCGGGTTGCGTAGGAGCGGTGCAAGCCGCGATACCCATGCGCGGGGCAAAGCACCACCGCTGATCGCGCCTCGCAGCGCTCCTACGAAAGGTTCAGACAGCGGTTTTACAACGGACTACGAACAGCTGTAGTGAGGCTTTAGTGGTATGGACGCGATGGCGGGCGCGGCCCGCCCTATCTTCCGACTAACTCGCGACTTGCAACTTCAAACCTCCGGCCGCATGTGCGGGAACAGCAGCACGTCGCGGATGGAGGGGGCGTCGGTGAACAGCATCACCAGGCGGTCGATGCCGATGCCCTCGCCGGCGGTGGGCGGCATGCCGTGTTCGAGGGCGCGCACGTAGTCGGCGTCGAAGTGCATGGCCTCTTCGTCGCCCGCCTCCTTCTCGGCCACCTGCTTGCGGAAGCGTTCGGCCTGGTCCTCGTCGTCGTTGAGCTCGGAGAAGCCGTTGGCGATCTCGCGGCCGCCGACGAAGAACTCGAAACGGTCGGTGACGAAGGGGTCGTCGTCGTTGCGGCGCGCCAGCGGCGACACCTCGGTCGGGTAGGCGGTGATGAAGGTCGGGTGCTTCAGGCGATGCTCCACGGTCTTCTCGAAGATCTCGATCTGCACCTTGCCCAGACCCCAGCCCTTCTTCAGCGGAATCTCCAGACCCTCGGCGATCCTGCAGGCGGCATCCAGGTCGTCGATCTGCGCCTCGGTGATGTCCGGGTTGAAGTGCAGGATCGATTCCTTCACGGTCATGCGGTCGAAGGGCTTGCCGAAGTCATAGGTCTCGCCCTGGTACTCGATCGTCGTCCTGCCGAGCACGTCGCGAGCGAGACCTCGCAGCAGGTCCTCGGTCAGGTCCATCAGGTCGTGGTAGTTGGCGTAGGCCTCGTAGAACTCCAGCATGGTGAACTCGGGGTTGTGGCGGGTGGACAGCCCCTCGTTGCGGAAGTTGCGGTTGATCTCGTAGACGCGCTCGAAGCCGCCGACCACCAGGCGCTTGAGATAGAGCTCGGGCGCGATGCGCAGGAACAGCTGCATGTCCAGCGCATTGTGGTGGGTGGTGAAGGGTCGCGCCGTGGCGCCGCCCGGGATGGACTGCATCATCGGCGTCTCGACCTCGAGGAAGCCCTTGTCGTCGAGGTAGTTGCGGATGTAGCGCACGATCTTCGTGCGCATGCGGAAGGTCTCGCGCGACGGCTCGTTCATGATGAGGTCGAGATAGCGCTGGCGATAGCGCTGCTCGGTATCCGACAGCCCCTTGAACTTGTCGGGCAGCGGGCGCAGCGCCTTGGTGAGCAGGCGCAGGCTCTCGACCTTCACCGACAGCTCGCCCTTCTGCGTGCGGATCAGGGTGCCCTCGGCGCCGATGATGTCGCCGAGATCCCAGCTCTTGAAGGTCTGGTACATGCCCTCAGGCAGGGCGTCGCGTTCCACCCAGAGCTGGATGCTGCCCGACATGTCCACGATGTGCGCGAAGCTGAGCTTGCCCATCACGCGCTTGAGCATCATGCGACCGGCCACGGACACGCGCACCGGGTTGGCCTCCAGCGCCGCGTTGTCGTGGTTCTGGTATTCGGCGTGCAGCTCGCCGGCCATGACGTTGCGGCGGAAGTCGTTCGGGAAGGCGATGCCCTCCTCGCGCAGTTTCGCCAGCTTCTCGCGCCGCTGCGCGATGAGCTTGTGTTCGTCCTGTTCCTCGTGCCTGCTCTGGGTCTTGTCGTTCATTGTGTCACTCATCTGATTGATCGTGCCCCTGTCATCACGGGCACGCGAGGGGCCGTCACAGCCCCTGCTTGAGACTGGCCTCGATGAAGTCGTCGAGATCGCCGTCCAGCACGGCCTGCGTGTTGCCGACTTCCACGCCGGTGCGCAGGTCCTTGATGCGCGACTGGTCGAGCACGTAGGAGCGGATCTGGCTGCCCCAGCCGATGTCGGACTTGCTGTCTTCCAGCGCCTGGGCCTCGGCGTTGCGCTTCTGCATCTCCATCTCGTAGAGCTTGGCCTTGAGCTGCTTCATCGCCGTGTCCTTGTTCTTGTGCTGCGACCGGTCGGTCTGGCACTGGGTCACGATGCCCGAGGGCAGGTGCGTGATGCGCACGGCGGATTCGGTGCGGTTGACGTGCTGGCCACCCGCGCCGCTGGCACGGTACACGTCGATACGCAGGTCGGCGGGGTTGATCTCGATGTCGATGTCGTCGTCCACCTCGGGCGAGACGAACACGGCCGAGAAGGAGGTGTGGCGGCGGTTGCCCGAATCGAAGGGCGACTTGCGCACCAGGCGGTGCACGCCCGTCTCGGTACGCAGCCAGCCGAAGGCATAGGGCCCCTCGAACTTCACCGTGGCGCTCTTGATACCGGCCACATCGCCCGGCGAGACCTCGATCAGCTCGGTCTTGAAGCCGCGGCGCTCACCCCAGCGCAGGTACATGCGCAACAGCATCTCCGCCCAGTCCTGGGCCTCGGTGCCGCCGGAGCCGGCCTGGATGTCGAGGAAGGCGTTGGCCTCGTCCATCTCGCCGGCGAACATGCGCCGGAACTCGAGCTCGGCCACGCGCTGCTCGAAGCCGTCGAGATCGGCCCGCACCGCTTCCACGGTATCGGCGTCATCCTCGGCCTCGGCCATTTCCAGCAGGTCGTGCGCGTCGGTCAGCCCGGCGTCCATCTCCACGATGGTGGAGACGATCTCGTCCAGGCGCGCGCGTTCACGCCCCAGCTCCTGGGCCTTCTCGGGATTGTTCCAGATGCCCGGGTCTTCTAGTTCGCGGGAGACTTCTTCCAGGCGTTCGCGCTTGGTATCGAAGTCAAAGATACCCCCTCAGCGCGTCGACACGCGCCTGCAGGTCTTTGATCCGGGTGTAGATCGGGTTGAGTTCCATGGACTGTCCGTCGGGGTTTTCGGTTGCCGAAAAAAGGCGCAATGATACCGCACACAGCGCCGAATATCACCGCGACGGCGGCGGTTCGGCGTGCTCGATCACCAGCTGGGCATTGCGCTCGCCGCGGAACTCGTTCACGTCCAGCCGGTAGGCCAGGCGCACCGGCTGGCCGGCCTCGGGCCAGGCGGCGAAATCGGCGTTGAAGGCGATGCCGTCCAGGCCCGCGCCGCCATCCAGCGGCGCCACGCGCACCTTGAGGTGACGCTCGCCCACCACGCGCCGTTCATCGAGCCGGAAGATGCCGTCGAACACCGGTTCCGGAAAGCCCTGCCCCCAGGGCCCGGCGCCGCGCAGGGCCTCGGCCAGTTCCAGGGTGAGGTCGGCGGCGGCCAGTTCGCCGTCGCTGTGGATCACGCCCTTGAGGTCGTCCTCGCTCAGCACCTCGCGCACGACCTCGTCGAAGGCCTCGCGGAAGCGCTCGAGGTGCGCACGCGGCAGGCTCATGCCGGCCGCCATCGCATGGCCGCCGAACTTGGTGATGAGCCCCGGGTGGCGCGTGGCGACGATATCCAGCGCGTCGCGGATGTGCAGGCCGGGGATGGAACGCGCCGAGCCCTTGATCTGCGCGCTGCCGGCGTTTTCCGGGGCGAAGGCGATCACCGGGCGGTGGAACTGCTCCTTGATGCGCGAGGCGAGGATGCCGATCACGCCCTGGTGCCACTCCTCCTCGAACAGGGCCAGGCCCATGGGCATCGTTTCTGCGTCCAGGTGTACCTCGCCGAGTGCGGCCAGGGCCTGGTCCCGCATCTCGGACTCGATGGCACGACGCTCGCGGTTCATGCGATCGAGCTCGGTGGCGAGCTGCTCGGCGCGGGTCTCGTCGTCCGTGAGCAGGCACTCGATGCCGATGGACATGTCCTCCAGCCGGCCGGCGGCATTGAGGCGTGGCCCGACCACGAAGCCGAGGTCGCTGGCCACCAGCCGCTCGGGGTTGCGACCGGCCACGCGCAGCAGGGCGCGTATGCCCGGCACGCACTTGCCGGCGCGGATCCGGCGCAGGCCCTGCTCCACGAACAGGCGGTTGACGTGATCCAGCGGCACCACGTCGGCCACCGTGCCGAGCGCCACCAGGTCCAGCAGCCCAGCCATGTTGGGCTCTGCCAGCGAGCGGCGCTCGAACCAGCCGCTCTGGCGCAGGCGCGCGCGCACGGCCAGCATCACGTAGAAGATCACGCCCACCCCGGCGATGGCCTTGCTCGGGAAGGGATCGCCGCGGAGGTTGGGATTCACGATGGCCGCGGCCTCGGGCAGCTCGCGCCCGGGCAGGTGATGATCGGTGACCACCACGGTGATGCCGGCGGCATTCGCGGCGCGCACGCCCTCGATGCTCGAGACGCCGTTGTCCACGGTGATGAGCAGGTCCGGTTCGCGCTGGGCGGCCACCGCCACGATCTCCGGCGTGAGCCCGTAGCCGTAGTCGAAGCGGTTGGGCACCAGGTAGCTCACCGCCTGCGCGCCCATGGCGTTGAGCGCGCGCATCGCCAGCGTCGAGCTGGTGGCCCCGTCGGCGTCGAAATCGCCGACGATGACGATGCGCCGCCCCTCCTCCACGTGCGCGGCGATCAGGTCCGCGGCCTCCTCGATCTGGCCCAGGGCCTCGAAGGGGTGCAGGCGGCCGAGCGAGTAGTCGAGCTCGTCGGCGGCGCGGACCTGGCGCGCCGCCAGCACCCGGGCCAGCACGGGATGCAGCCCCGGCAGGTCCGGCAGCGCGGCGCGGACCTCACGGCGACGGATGACGCGGGTGACGCTCATGCCGCCGTCCGGCAGAGGTCGACCAGGTCGCGGCGGCGGCGCCAGAAACGCCCGAGCTGGCGGCGGTCGGCCGCGAGCCGGCAGCCCTCGGAGCCGACCACCGCCAGGCGACGAATCCGTCCGCGTCGCAGGGCCTTTAGCAGGGGCGCGAACCAGTCGCTCTCCAGCTGCGCCAGCGCGCCCTGCCAGGCCTCGAAGTCGTCCATGGCCGCCGGCGCGAACAGCGGCTCGATCACCAGCAGGTGGCGATCCCCCTTGAGCTCGGCCAGCCACGCGTCGGCGCCCGCCGGCGACGGCCGGTCGGCCGCACCGGTGGCCAGGGCCAGGCCACGCACGATGAAGTCGTCGCTCCACACGTGGGTCCAGTCCGCGCGCCAGCGCCCCGGCGGCTCGCCCGCCCCCCACAGCCACACGCTGTTCACCGGCCTGGCGCCGCGCGCCTCGCGCGCGCGGTTCACGCCCGACTGGTGCAGGAGCATCTGCAGCTCGTTGAGCATGCCGTGCCAGTAGGCGGTGCGCTTGCCGCGCGGCAGCAGCGGATGCACGTCCTTGCCCACCGCATGTGACAGGGGGAAGGTGGCCAGCAGCTCGCGGACGGGCAGGTGAAGGTACCAGCGGTCGGGCGTGGCGGCCTCGAAGCGCAGCCCGTCCTCGGCAAAGTGGCCATTGAGGGTCTCCACCAGGGACGCCGCCTCCTCCGCAGTCAGCGCCAGCTGCTCCGGCGGCTGCAGCACCAGCTCGCGGATACCCGCCTCCAGGTAGACGGGGTCGGCGCGCAGGCAGAAGCCCTCGGGGCTGCGCCCGTCATGGTCCAGGGGATAGGTCAGCGCGGCAATCGGCAGGTCGCGATCGGAATTGCGCTCCAGGCCGAACAGCCGGCAGGCCGTCTCCTCGAAGCTCGCGCTGCCGAGGTGGTCGTGCTCGCCACGCCGGGCCAGCAGTTCGAGCGAGGGGGTTTGCAGGGTGTACTGGTAATCGCGTTGCCACTCGGACAGGCGCTCGAACAGGCCCGGTACGAGTAGCGTGATCTCGGGTTTTGGCGATCTAGGCATGATGCATGGATGCGGCGGCCGCGAGGGCCCGGTCGGGTATTCTAGGCGATCGGCGGCCCTTGCCCAACCCGAGTCCCAACCCGGAGCTCAGCCCGTCCCGCCGCTGTGGCCCAGACTGCTCACCACACCGCGGTTTCGGCCCTCGCGCTTGGCCCGGTACAGGGCCTTGTCGGCCCGCTCGAAGGCCGCATCCGGGGTATCGCCCTCGACGAAGGCCGTCAGGCCGTAGGAGATGGTCACCGCGACCTGTTGCTGGTTGAAATGGGCCCCGCACTGCGCCACCGCCTCGCGCAGCTTCTCGGCCACCACGTGCGCGCCCGCAAGGTCCGTCTCGGGCATGAGCAGGGCGAACTCCTCGCCGCCGTAGCGCGCCAGGATGTCCGACTCGCGGATGCCCCTGGCGGCGATGCGCGCCACCAGGCGCAGCAGCTTGTCGCCCGCCTTGTGGCCATAGGTGTCGTTGATCTGCTTGAAGTGGTCGATGTCGAGGAGACACAGGGCCAGTGGCCGGCCATAGCGCTGGAAGCGGGCAAACTCGGCCGTCATCGCCTGATCCCAGGCCAGGCGGTTGGGCAGCTCGGTCAGTGCGTCCTGGTAGGCCTGCTCGCGCTGCTGCTCGAGGTTCACGCGCAACACCTCGGCCTCCTCCTCCAGGGCCTGCATGCGGCTCGTCAGCTGGCGGATCTCGTCGCGCGCCTGTTCGGTGCGCCGCGCCTCCAGCCGTCGCTTGGCCTCCAGGTGGACCTCCAGCGTATCCAGGCGTTGCTGGATGTTGGTCTTCAGCGTCTCCAGGCTGGTGGCGCCCTGGATGGAATCCTGCAGCCCGCGCACCTCGCCGGCCATGGCGGCATCCAGCTCGCTGCGCTCGGTCCGTGCCTGTTGCCGGTTCGATTCGCTGATGCCGAGTTCGTCCTCGAACTCCTTGAGACGACCGGTGAGTTCGGCGAGAAAGTCCTCGAACTCGCGCTTCTCCTCCTGCACCACCGCGCGGGCCCGGGCGATCAGGTCCGCCACCTCGCGCAGCCAGTGGGCCAGCTGGTCTTCGCCCGGGCAGGCGCTCAGCTGCTCGATCAGGCGCTCCACCGGCCCGGCCAGCAGACCCGGGAAGTCCAGGCGCTGTACGAGCTGGGTCAGCACCTCGTAATACGGCACATTTGCGGCCGGGGCGGCCACTGCAGCGGGTTCGGCGGCGGTGGCCGGCGCGTCTGCCACCTTGCCCTCGCCCCCGGACGCCGGCCCGGACTCCGCGGCAGGCGGCGGCATGGTCACCCAGTCGCCGAGCTCGCTGAGCAGGGCATCGACGGCGGCCTCGGAATCCAGGCGATGGGCGCGGGTCATCAGGCGTCGACGGCCGGTATCCCGCTCGGGGCCGACCTCCAGCCGGGCCAGCCAGCCCGCCAGCCGGGTACCCAGGTAGGCAACGGGCGGCTCCAGCTCCGCCCTGGCCGCCACCGGTTCCGCCAGCTCGGTGGCAGCGGCCTCGCGCGCCTCCCCGCCGCCGAACAGGCGCCGGAACATCCCGCTCTTCTGGGCCTCGCCCTCGGGACAGGCCTGTTCGCGCTCCCAGTCCAGCCACTCGGCCAGGAAATCACGCACCAGGTCCACCGCCGGTGCCGGGTCGGCATCCGGCTCGAAGCCGGCCAGCTGCTTGTCCACGGCACGGGCCCGGCGCTGCAGGCCCCGGGGTATGGCGAGGTGGTCGATCAGCGTGGAGAGGGTCTCGAAGGACGACGGCCGTACGGGTTTTGCGCCGCGCTGCTTGTCCAGCTCGACGATGGCGAGGGAGACGACCTCGAGGTCGTGCTTCAGGCGGTCGAGCTTGCCCCCCGAACGCACCGTGTTGCGCAACCGCTCCAGGGCCTTGTTGAGCGTATCGTCCTGGGTATCGGCCGCCAGCGAGACCCGCGACACCGCCTGGCGCAGGAAGGTCTCCGTCTCCTTCCACTGGTGCTCCTTGCGCTCGTACTCGTCGAGTACGTCGAGGTATTTCTTGCGCCAGCGCTCGGCATTCTCGTCGGCCGCCATCCGGACTCCCGTATCCACCGATGTGTGTAGGTCCGTGCTACTTTACCCAATCCCCGTCCGGCACGGAAACCGGAGCGATGCACAGCCGCCTTTCGCTATACTCGCCAGATGGACAACGTCTCTCCCAAGGGCCTCCCGCCCAGGCATGCCTGGCAGCTGGTGCAGGAAAACCCGCGCGCCCTGCTCATCGACATCCGCTCCAACATGGAACACCTGTTCATCGGCCACCCGGTCGGCTCGGTGCACATCCCCTGGATCGACGAGCCCGACTGGACCGTGAACCCGCACTTCGTCACCGAGGTGCGCAAGCTGCTACTCGGGGGCATCGCCTGCCACGGCGAGGGCTGCGCGCCCATCGTACTCATCTGCCGCAGCGGCAAGCGCTCCATCGAGGCCGGCGAGGCCCTGATCCGGGCCGGCTTCGGCGAGGTGTATTACGTGGAAGAGGGTTTCGAGGGGGAACTGGACGCCCAGCACCACCGCAGCACGTCAGGCGGCTGGCGCTTTCACGGCCTGCCCTGGGAACAGTGCTAGGGGCGCGGCTCAGTCGCTGACCACCACCAGCTCGTACCCCAGGGCACGGTAGTCGTTGATCTGTGCGGGCCCGGCGGCGGCCACGTCGACGTACTCCGGAAACTGCTCCGCCGTCACCCCCCGCCATTCCGCATGGGTGCCGCAGACATGCACCGGCACGTCCTCGTCACGCACCAACTGCTGCACCTCCCGGTGCATCCCGCTATACACCGCCGCCTCGCCGCGCATCAGCGCGAACTGCTCGCTGCCGTGGCTCACGATGGCGATCTCCAGCCCCGGCCAGCGCGCGCGCAGGGCATCGATGTCCTTGCGCACCTGCGGGAGCAGGTCCGGCAGGGCATCCTCGCTGCCGATGATCTCGAACACCACGCCCTCGGGCGCGTCATCCCGCGCCAGCAGCTCATCCACCGAGACCTCGGCCAGCACCGGGCCGGCAGCCAGCAGGCACAGCATCATCAGCACGGATCGCAGCATCATGTCTCCCGTCCTCGGCTTGGGGGTGAAGGCTCCAAGATACGGTGAGGACCGGGATACGGCAAGCATGTGCAGACGCGCGACGAGGCCGGCGCCGACGGGGTGGTTCGATACCCCGATCACCGGCAGACCGACCTCCGTGGCCTCTGTGGCGCATAGACTTTACCCGGAACCGTCCAACGGGCAACAAAAAAGGCCCACCGCAATGCGGCAGGCCTTTCTTGTTGTCTTCGGATTTGGTCGGGACGGCAGGATTTGAACCTGCGACCCCTTGCACCCCATGCAAGTGCGCTACCAGACTGCGCTACGCCCCGAAGGCTGGGAAGAATACTCGAATCGGCGGTTGAAGAAAAGGACCGGGGCTGTTGCTCAGCGCTTCAGCAGCTGGAGGAGCTCCTCGAGCTCGATGCGCATCTGCTTGATGAGCTGCTGGCTCTGGTTGGCGTCGTCCTTCGCCTCCTCGCCCTCGAGCTTCTGGCGGGCGCCGCCGATGGTGTAGCCCTGCTCGTAGAGCAGGCTGCGGATCTGGCGGATCAACAGGACGTCGTGGCGCTGGTAATAGCGGCGGTTGCCGCGACGCTTCACCGGCTTGAGTGACGGAAACTCCTGCTCCCAGTAACGCAGCACGTGGGGCTTGACCCCACAGAGCTCGCTGACTTCGCCGATGGTGAAATAGCGTTTACCGGGTATGGCAGGAAGTTCGTTATTGTTCCCCGCTTCCAGCATATGCCTCGACTCGAGCTTTGAGTTTTTGTCCCGGACGGAAGGTCACCACACGACGGGCGCTGATCGGAATCTCCTCGCCTGTCTTGGGGTTTCTGCCCGGTCTCTGGTTTTTGTCTCTGAGCGTGAAGTTGCCGAAACCCGAGAGCTTCACCTGTTCGCCGTTGGAGAGCGCCATCCTGACCTCTTCGAAGAACATCTCGACAAGCTCTTTTGCCTCGCGCTTGTTGAGACCCAGCTCCTCGAACAGCTTTTCCGCCATATCGGCCTTGGTCAACGCCATTCAACTATACCCTTAGATCTGCCCCCACGTCGTCACCCAGGCGGGCGACGACCGTCTTGACGATGCTCTCGACCTCGTCATCGGTAAGGGTGCGCGATAAATCCTGTAAAATCAAGCCTAAAGCGAGACTTTTTCGACCAGTAGGTACGCCTTTCCCCGTATATGTATCAAATACATGGAATTCTCTGAGCTCGGGGATGCCGCAGGCCCGGATGGCGGCCGCGAGCTGGCTGGCCTGCACGCTCTCGTCCACCAGCACGGCGATGTCGCGGCGGATGGCCGGGAACTTCGAAAGCGGCTCGAACTTTGCTACACAACCCTTTGTTATTTCTTCCAATTCGATCTCAAAGACAAAGGCGCGACGCCCCAGGTCCAGGGTCTTTTCCAGGGCCGGGTGCAGGGCCCCGAGCCAGCCGATGGGGCGGCCATCGAGATGGATGCGCGCGGACTGCCCCGGGTGCAGCGCGGGGTGGGATTCGACCCGGTATTCGACCCGCTCGCCAAGATGTGCCAGCCCGAGCAGGGCCTCCACGTCGCCCTTGAGATCGAAGAAATCGGCCGGACGGGCGGGCGCCCCCCACTGCTCCGGCAGCACGTCGCCACAGAGGATGCCGGCGAGCTGCGGGGTCTGCACCAGGGCCTCGCCCTGACCGACGAAGCTCAGCCCCGTCTCGAACAGGCGCACGCGGTCCTGCTGGCGGTTGAGGTTGTGCTGCACGGCCTTCACCAGCCCCGCCCAGAGGGTGGAGCGCATCACCGCCAGCTCGGATGAAATGGGGTTGGCCAGCCGGAGCGGCTCGGCCGCGGGGGCGAACAGGGCCTCCATGGCCGGGTCGACGAAGCTGAAGGTGATCGCCTCCTGGTAGCCGCGATCGACCAGCAGTTCGCGCAGGCGGTCCACCGCCACCCGGGCCTCGGGTTCGGGGCGGATGGCCGGGGCATAGGGATGGGCGCGGCTCGGCAGGTTGTCGTAGCCGTGCACGCGGGCGATCTCCTCGATGAGGTCGGCCTCGATGGCGAGATCGAAGCGGAAGCTCGGCGGGGTGACCTGCCAGCCACCGGCCACGGGGTGCACGCGGCAGCCCAGGCGGTCGAGGATGCCGTCGACCT
This sequence comes from Chromatiales bacterium, assembly GCA_014762505.1. NCBI lineage: Bacteria > Pseudomonadati > Pseudomonadota > Gammaproteobacteria > Chromatiales > Chromatiales bacterium. The sequence goes on from JABURS010000042.1 coordinate 94,518, forward strand.
CCTCCTCGTCGATCTGCGCACCCAGCAGGCGCTCGATGCGGGCGGCCCGCAGGCTGATGGCCTGTCGCTCCTGCCCCGCCTCGCTCTCGATGTCGACGACCGGACCGGGCCTGCCGCCGCAGATGTCGAGCACGAGCTGCGTGGCCCGCTCCAGGGCCCGCACCTGCAGCGCGGGGTCCACGCCACGCTCGAAGCGATGCGAGGAGTCGGTATGCAGGCCGTGACGGCGCGCCCGCCCGGCGATGGCCTCGGGGGCGAAGAAGGCGCTCTCGAGGAAGATGTCGGTGGTGGCATCGGAGACGGCGCTGCCCTCCCCGCCCATCACGCCGGCCATGGCCTGCGCCGCCCGCTGATCGGCGATCACCAGCACGTCCGGGTCCAGGGTCACGGTCTGGCCGTCCAGCAGGGTGAGCGCCTCTCCCGCCTGCGCCATGCGCACGACGATGCCGCCGTCGAGTTTCGCCAGGTCGAAGGCGTGCATGGGCTGGCCGAGCTCGATGAGCACGTAGTTGGTCACGTCCACCAGCGGGCTGATGCTGCGGATGCCGCTGCGGCGCAGGCGCTCCTTCAGCCACAGCGGGGTGGCGGCCTGCGGGTTCACGCCCTGGATGACGCGCCCGGCGTAGCGCGGGCAGGCCGCCGGGGCCTGGATGTCGATGGCCAGGCGGGCCGACTGGGCCGCGGGCACCGGGTCGATCTCCGGCACATGCAGGGGCCGGCCCGTGAGCAGGGCGGTCTCGCGGGCGATGCCGGCGAGACTGAGGCAGTCGGCCCGGTTGGGCGTGAGGTCGACCTCGAGGATGGCGTCGTCCAGCCCCAGGTAGTCGCGCAGGTCGGCCCCGGTGGGGGCATCCGAAGGCAGCGGCATCAGGCCCTCGCTGGCCTCGGCCAGCCCGAGCTCCTTCGCCGAGCAGAGCATGCCCTGGGAGGCCACGCCACGCAGCTTGGCCTTCTTGATCCTGAAGTCGCCCGGCAGCACCGCACCGATGCGGGCGAAGGGCACGCGCATGCCGACATGGACGTTGGGCGCGCCGCAGACGACCTGGGCGGTCTCCTCACTGCCGTCCTCGACCTGACAGACGCGCAGCTTGTCGGCATCCGGGTGCGGCTCGACCGCCAGCACGTGCCCCACCACCACGCCGGAAAAGGCCGGCGCCGCCGGCTCGATGCCGTCGAGTTCCAGGCCCGCCATGGTCAGACGATGCCCCAGCTGTTCCGGGCTCAGGCCGTGATCCACCCACTTGCGTAGCCACTGATCGCTGAATTTCATGCACTAGGCTCCAGGCTTGTCCACCCGCGCGGCGGCAGGCTCAGTTGAACTGTTTGAGGAAGCGCAGATCGTTCTCGTAGAACAGGCGCAGGTCGTTGACGCCGTAGCGCAGCATGGCCAGGCGCTCGACGCCCAGGCCGAAGGCGTAACCGGTGTAGGCCTCGTTGTCGATGCCCACGTGGCGGAATACCTCGGGGTGGACCATGCCGCAGCCCATCACCTCCAGCCAGCCCGTGTGACTGCACACGCGGCAGCCCTCCCCACCACACATCACGCACTGGATGTCGACCTCGGCCGAGGGCTCGGTGAAGGGGAAATAGGAGGGGCGGAAGCGCGTGGCCAGGTCGTCCTGCTCGAAGAAGGCGGCGAGGAACTGGCCCAGCACGCCCTTGAGGTCGGCGAAGGTGACGTTCTCGTCCACCAGCAGCCCCTCCACCTGGTGGAACATGGGGCTGTGGGTGAGATCGGAATCGCAGCGGTAGACGCGCCCCGGGGCGATCACACGCAGCGGCGGCTGGCCGTTCTCCATGACGCGGATCTGCACCGGCGAGGTGTGGGTGCGCAGCACGGTGCCCTCGCCGAAGTAGAAGGTGTCGTGCATGGCGCGGGCCGGGTGGTGCGAGGGGATGTTGAGCGCCTCGAAGTTGTGGTAGTCGTCCTCCACCTCCGGGCCCTCCGCCACCTCGAAGCCGAGCTGGGCGAACAGCGACTGGATGCGGCGCAGGGTCTGCGTCACCGGGTGCAGGCCGCCGGTGTGCTGACCGCGCCCCGGCAGGGTGACGTCCACGGCCTCGCCGGCCAGGCGGGCGTCGAGGGCCTCGCCCTCCAGCGCGCCCTTGCGCGACTCCAGCGCCCCGGCGATCGCCTGCTTGGCGTCGTTGATGGCCTGCCCGGCCTGCGGCCGTTCCTCGGCCGAGAGCTTACCCAGGCCCTTCAACTGTTCGGTGAGCACCCCCTTCTTGCCGAGGTACTGCACGCGGATCTGGTCCAGCGCTGCGAGGTCTGCCGCATCGGCAATCGCGCGCTTCGCTTCGTCGATCAACTGGGTGAGATCTTGCACCTGGATGTCCCCGTCATGAGCTGGGTCTGAAAACGAAACGGGGGAAAGGCCATGGCCCTTCCCCCGCTTCGCATCTTCCGGTCCCGGTGCGACGGGCGCAGGCGCCCGCCAGCCGGGGGTTCGATCAGTTCGCCAGGGCGGCCTTGGCCTTTTCGGCGATCTGACCGAAGGCGGTGATGTCGTGCACCGCCAGGTCGGCGAGGACCTTGCGGTCGATCTCGACGCCGGCCTTGTTCAGGCCGTCGATCATGCGGCTGTAGGACAGATCGAACTGCCGCGCGGCCGCATTGATGCGCACGATCCACAGGGCGCGGAACTGGCGCTTTTTCTGACGACGGTCACGATAGGCGTACTGGCCGGCCTTGGTAACGGCCTGCTTGGCGACGCGATAGACGTTCTTGCGTGCGCCGTAGTAACCCTTGGCCTTCTTCAGGACCTTCTTGTGACGGGCGTGGGCGGTAACACCGCGCTTAACTCGTGGCATGTCTCATCCCCCCCTGTCAGCTGAACGGCAGCATACGGCGCACCATCGGTACGTCGCAGGCGGCAACCTGTTCGCCCATGCGCAGGTGACGCTTGCGCTTGGTGCTCTTCTTGGTGAGGATGTGGCGCAGGTGCGACTGCTTGCGCTTGAAGCCGCCGGAGCCGGTCTTCTTGAAGCGCTTCGCGGCACCGCGATTGGTCTTCATCTTGGGCATGATTCTACTCTCTCTGTGCTCGGGGTGCCCCCGACATGGGGACCTTTACTTACCCTGTCGCTACTTCTTCCTGGGCGACATCACCATGATCATCTGGCGCCCTTCCATCTTCGGGCGCTGTTCGACCACGGCCAGATCGTCCAGCTCCTTCTCGATACGCTCGAGAAGGTCCCCACCGCGCTCGCGGTGGGCCATCTCACGCCCGCGGAAGCGGATCGTGATCTTGGCCTTGTCGCCGTCTTCGAGAAAACGGCGCAGATTGCGCATCTTCACCTGGTAGTCGCCTTCCTCCGTACCCGGACGGAACTTGACCTCCTTCACCTGGATCTGCTTCTGCTTCTTGCGTGCCGCCTGAGCCTTCTTCGACTCCTCGAACTTGAACTTGCCGTAGTCCATGATGCGGCAGACCGGCGGGTTCGCGTTGGGCACGATCTCGACGAGATCGAGGCCGGCATCCAGGGCCGCCTGCTGAGCTTCTGCGTTCGATACGACGCCGATATTCTCGCCTTCCGCGTCAATCAGCCGAACCTCGGGGACACGGATGTCCTCGTTCAGGCGTGTGTCTTTTCCAGTGCTGATGCGTCAATCCTCCAAAACAGAGCGGCCGCGGCTCGCGACCTCCACGGCAAGGCGTGCGGCCAGCGCGTCGATCGACATGCTGCCCAGGTCCTCACCGGCTCGCGTGCGCACGGCCACTGTTTGCGTTTCCACCTCGCGATCCCCGATAACCAGCAGGTAGGGGACGCGCTGTAACGTGTGCTCGCGAATCTTAAAGCCTATTTTCTCATTTCTCAAGTCGGAAATGACCCTGAGCCCCTGTTTTTTCAGGGATTCTTCCACCTGGCGGACATAATCGGCCTGGCGGTCGGTGATATTGGCCACCACCGCCTGCACCGGGGCCAGCCACAGCGGCAGGTGCCCGGCGTAGTGCTCGATGAGCACGCCGATGAAGCGTTCCACCGAACCCAGGATGGCGCGGTGCAGCATGACCGGCACGTGGCGGTTGCCGTCCTCGCCCACGTATTCGGCGTCCAGGCGGCCCGGCATGGAGAAATCCACCTGCATGGTGCCGCACTGCCACTCGCGGCCCAGGCAGTCCTTGAGCACGAACTCGATCTTGGGACCGTAGAAGGCGCCCTCGCCCGGCTGCAGCTTCCATTCCAAGCCCTTGTCGTTCAGGGCCTTCTCCAGGGCGTGCTCGGCCTTGTCCCACAGGGCGTCGTCGCCGACGCGCTGCTCCGGACGGGTGGACAGGGCCACCAGCACCTGGTCGAAGCCGAAGTCGCGGTAGACCTCGAACACCAGGTCGATGAAGGCCGAGACCTCGGACTGGATCTGGTCCTCGGTACAGAAGATGTGGGCGTCGTCCTGCACGAAGTTGCGCACCCGCATCAGGCCGTGCAGCGTGCCGGAGGGCTCGTTGCGGTGACAGGAGCCGAACTCGGCCAGGCGCAGCGGCAGGTCGCGGTAGCTCTTCAGCCCCTGGTTGTAGATCTGCACGTGGGCCGGGCAGTTCATGGGCTTGATGGCGTAGTCGCGGTTCTCCGACTGGGTGGTGAAGATCATGTCGCCGAACTTGTCCCAGTGGCCGGACTTCTCCCACAGCGAGCGATCCAGCACCTGCGGGGTATGCACCTCCTGGTAGCCGTGGGCGCGCAGTTTCTCCCGGATGTACTGCTGCAGGGCCAGGTAGATGCTCCAGCCGCGGTCGTGCCAGAACACCATGCCCGGGGCCTCTTCCTGAGTGTGGAACAGGCTCATCTGCTTGCCGATGCGGCGGTGGTCGCGCTTCTCGGCCTCCTCCAGGCGGTGCAGGTAGGCCTTGAGCTCCTTCTTGTTCGGCCAGGCGGTGCCGTAGATGCGCTGCAGCATCGGGTTGCGCGAGTCGCCGCGCCAGTAGGCCCCGGCCACCTTCATCAGCTTGAAGCCGTCACCCAGCTTGCCGGTGGACGGCAGATGCGGGCCACGGCAGACGTCGAACCAGTCGCCCTGGCGGTAGACGGTGAGCTCCTCGCCCTGCGGGATCACCTCGTCGATGATCTCCACCTTGTAGGTCTCGCCCAGCTCGGCGAAGGTCTTCTTCGCCTCGTCGCGGTCCCAGACCTCGCGCTCGATGGGCAGGTCGCGCTTGACGATCTCGTGCATGCGCGCCTCGATCTTTTCCAGATCGTCCGGCGTGAAGGGCTCGTCGCGGGCGAAGTCGTAATAAAAGCCGTTTTCGATGGCCGGGCCGATGGTCACCTGGGTGCCCGGGTACAGCTCCTGCACGGCCTGCGCCATCACGTGGGCGGCATCGTGGCGGAGCAGCTCGAGGGCCTCCTCGTCGCGACCGGTGACGATGGCGAGTTCGGCATCGTGATCGATGACATAGGCGGCATCGACCAGCCTGCCGTCGACCTTGCCGGCCAGGGTGGCCTTGGCCAGGCCCGGGCCGATATCGGCGGCCACCTCGGCCACGGACACGGGACGGTCGAACTCGCGCTTGGAATTATCGGGAAGGGTAATGACGGGCATCGAGACCTCTCCAGTGGCGACCGATACGAGGGGCCGCATGATCGTAAATGTGTGAAGGCGGGGAAAACCGCCGGGTATCAAGGTGTCCCCGCAGGCACGGGGCGCCAATGATAGCGGCCGCCGCCTGCCCGCGTCAAAGCGCGCGGATGGCGTCCTGCCCCAATGGCCCGCCGAGGTGCTCGCACAGGGTGGATACCAGCGGTTTCATGAACCAGCGCGACGCCGGTATCGCCCCGGCGGCGACACCATGACGTTCGAGTTCGTCAGCCACCACCGGCCCCACGGCGGCCACCAGCAGGGAGCCGAGCGCCAGGACCAGGGACTTCGTGACCCCGTGGTCATGCGCGACGGCGAACAGCCGCTGCACCTGGGCCTTGCTGGTGAAGACCATGGCGTCGACCTGCCCGGCCGCCAGGGTCTCGATGAGCGCCAGTACCTGCCGGTCCTGACTCTTCGGGGCATAGCGGTAGGGCGCGACCACCGAGACCCGGGCACCCTGTTCCTCGAGCGCCGCGCGCAGGGGCGGATTCGGCTCCTCGCCGTAGAGCTGCACCGCCACGCCTTTGCCCTCGAGCTCGAGCGTCGCCAGGGTGGCAACAACCCCCTGCGTCGTGGGCCTCTCCGCCTGCAGGTCCACCGCGACCCCGTATTCGCGCAGCGCCCGTCCCGGCTTCGGCCCGCGCGCCAGGATCGTCGTCTTGCGCATGGCGGTGATGAAGTCGTCGAGCAGGCCGGCCCGTTCGGCAAAGCCGCACAACCGCCGCACGCCCTCGCCGGTGAAGACGACCAGCAGCGCCGGCGGCTGCGCGATGAAGTCCTGCAGCCAGTCCTCGATCACCGGGGCATCCGGAGCATCGAGGATGGATACCAGCGGACAGTGCAGCACCTGCCCGCCGCGACGCTCGATCAGCGCGGCGAGGACCTCGCTCTCGCGGGTCTCCGGCAGGGCGATGACCCGGCCGCTCAGGAGCGGCGCGATGCTGCGAAACCCCTCAGGCCACGGCGGCATCGCAGGGCTCCGGTTGCAGGCGCCGCTGGCCGAACACCACCGCCTCGCCCGGCCTCGGGGCACGGAACCAGGACAGCGTGTGATGCAGCCGCACCACCTCTCCGACCACGATCAGGCCCGGACTCCGGGCCCCGGCCTGCGCGACGATGCCCGGCAGGGTATCCAGCGTACCGGTGAGCACGCGCTGGTTGACGGTGGTGCCCTGCTCGACCAGGGCGATGGGCATCCCGGGGCGCATGCCGTGCGCCACCAGCTGCGCACAGATCTCGGCGAGATTCGACAGCCCCATGTAGAAGACCAGCGTCTCGTTGGATACGGCCAGCGAGGACCAGTCCACATCCAGCCCCTGCGCGCGCCGATGGGCCGTGATGAAACGACAGGACTGCGCGTGGTCGCGGTGCGTGAGCGGGATACCGGCGTAGGCCGCGCAACCGGTGGCCGCCGTGATGCCCGGCACGACCTGGAACGGGATGCCAGCCCGGGCGATCAGCTCGATCTCCTCGCCACCGCGGCCGAAGACGAAGGGGTCACCCCCCTTGAGTCGTGCCACCCGCCTGCCCTGGCCGGCGAGATCCACCAGCAGCCGGCTGATGTCCTCCTGCGCCATGCTGTGATCGTTGCGCTGCTTGCCCACGTAGATGCGCTCGGCCTCGCGGCGGGCCAGATCGACGACCTCGGCCGAGACCAGGCGGTCATATACGACCACGGCGGCCTTCTGCAGCAGGCGCAGGGCCTTGAAGGTCAGCAGGTCGGGATCGCCCGGCCCGGCGCCGATGAGATAGACCTCGCCCTGCTCGCCGGTCGGATTCCCCTCCTCCAGGGCACGCGCGAGCAGGTGCTCGGCCTCCTCCTCCCGCCCGGCGAGTACCGCCTCGGCGGCGGCGCCGTCGAGCATCGCCTCCCAGAACTGCCGGCGCTCGCGCGTACCATGGAAACGCCTGCGTACCCGGTCGCGAAAGCGCCCCATCAGTCCGGCCAGCGCACCGAAGGAAGCCGGGATCTGCGTCTCCAGCCGCGCCCGCAGCCAGCGGGCGAGCACGGGGGCGGCACCGCCGCTGGAGATGGCGATGGTCAACGGGGCGCGGTCGACGATGGCTGGCAGGACGAAGCTGCACAGCTCCGGCGCGTCGGCGACATTCACGGGGATGTTGCGTGCGCCACAGGCCGCCTGCACGCGGCGGTTGACCAGGGGCTGGTCGGTGGCGGCGATGACCAGGGCCTGCCGATCGACCAGCCCGGGCGCAAACTCACCCGGCAGGTGCCGGATGCGGCCCTGCGCGTGCAGTCGCGTCATCTCGCCACCGAGGGCGGGCGCCACCACCGCCACACGCGCGCCGGCCTTGACCAGCAGGTCGGCCTTGCGGGCTGCCACCGGCCCGCCACCGACCACCAGGCACTCGCGTTCGCGCACATTCATGAAGATCGGGAACAGATCCATACCGCCTCCTCAGGCCGTTACCGGGCCATCACGCCGCTCGATGAGTTTGCGCAGTTCCGGTACACAGGAGCCGCAGTTGGTACCCGCCTTCAGGGCCTGGCCGATGGACTCGACACTGTCGAGCCCATCGGAGGCGATCGCCGTCAGGAGGGTGTTGAGACCCACGTTGAAGCAGGCGCAGACCACCGGCCCGGCCTCCACCACACCGCGCGCAGGACGTCCGGCCAGCAGGTGCACGCGATCGCTATCGTCCAGCACCGCGTGGCCCATTAGCTCGCCCAGCCAGCCGCGCTCCGGCAAGGGACCCAGCGTGCTCACGAACACCGCGCCGCTCACCCGCCCTGCGCGGATGCAGGCCGCCCGGAAACGCCCCGCCGCCGCGTCTTCGAAGATCAGCCATTCCCCCTCGGCACCGAGCAGGGAACGGGCCCAGGCCGTCCAGTCACCCGGCGGATGGCAGCCGGCCATTTCATGACGCCAGTACCCCCGGCCACGGATCCTGCTCCAGTACTCGGCACCCGGATCCGTCAGCGGCCCGCGACTCAGGGCGAAGGCCTGCCACCGTGTCGCCAGACGCTGGAGACGCACCGGCGTGTGCTTGAGCTCGGGCTGGCCGGAGATCGGGTCCGTGGCCGGATTGACCACGGCATCGACACGCCCCGCACTGGCGAACTGCGCGCTCCAGTGCATGGGGGCGAACACGCTGCCGGGGCGCTGCTCCCCGGTGACGCTCACGCGTGCCAGCATCTCGCCCCAGCGGCTGCTGATGCGCGCGACATCCCCTGACGCCAGGCGACAGCTCGCCGCATCCACCGGGTGAACATGCACAAAGGGTTCATCGAGGTGCGCCGTGAGGCGCGGTGTCTTGGCGCTGCGCGTCATGGTGTGCCACTGATCGCGGATACGCCCGGTATTCAGTGCCAGTGGATACGCATCGTCCGGCGCGTTGCGCGGATAGCGCGGATCGATCGCGATCAGGCGCGCCCGGCCGGAGGGGGTATAAAAGCGTCCGTCGGCATAGAGTCGCGCCGTCCCCTGTCCGGCCTGTGTGCTCACCGGCCACTGCACCGGTTGCAGCGCGTCGTAGGCGTTGCCGTCGATATCGGCCAGTGCACCGATGTCGAAGGCGCGGTCGCCCCCGTTCTCCAGTGACGAGAGGCGCGCGTGTTCGCGAAAGATCTCCACCGGCCGGCGGTAATCGAAGGCCGACGCAAAACCCATGCGCGCGGCGACCTGCGAGATGATCCACCAGTCCGCACGTGCCTTGCCCGGCGGGGGCAGAAAGGCGCGCTGGCGAGAGATACGGCGCTCGGAGTTGGTGACGGTACCGTCCTTCTCCCCCCAGGTGGTGGCCGGCAGCAGGACGTCCGCGTAGCGGGTGGTGTCCGTCTCCCGCATGCAGTCGGACACCACCACGAAGTCGCAGCGCGCCAGCGCCTCCGCCACCCGGTCGGCGTTCGGCAGGCTGACCACCGGGTTGGTGGCCATGATCCAGACCGCCTTCACCTTCCCCGCGTGAATCGCCTCGAACAGGTCGACGGCCTTCAGTCCGGGGCCACCCGCCATGCCGGGCGCCTGCCAGAACCGCCGCACCCGCTCGACGGCAGCGGGGTCCTCGAAGTCCATGTGCGCCGCCAGCTGGTTGGCCAGCCCGCCCACCTCGCGTCCGCCCATGGCATTGGGTTGCCCGGTGAGCGAGAACGGACAGGCACCGGGCTTGCCGATCCGCCCCGTGGCCAGGTGCACGTTGATGATGGCATTGGCCTTGTCCACACCGCTGGAGGACTGGTTGATGCCCTGGGAGAAGAGCGTCACGGTACGCGCGGTGCAAGCGAACCAGCGATAGAAACGCAGCACCGCCGCCTCGTCCAGCCCACAGGCCGCGGCGACCTGCGGGATCGAACCGGCACTTGCGCGCGCCGCCGCCAGCGCCGCCGAAAATCCCTCGGTCGAGGCCTCCAGATAACCCCAGTCGATGGCGTCCTCCCGGCGCAGGAAATCCAGCAATCCGTTGAAGAGAAAGGCATCGGACCCCGGACGCAGCCCCAGGTGCAGGTCGGCGATGTCGCAGGTGGGCGTGCGCCGCGGATCGATCACGACGACCCGCATGTCGGGCCTCGTCCGCTTCGCCGCCACCAAGCGCTGGTACAGCACCGGGTGCGCCCAGGCGGCATTCGAGCCGACGATCACCACCAGGTCGGCGAGCTCCAGGTCGTCGTAACAGCCGGGCACGGCATCGGCGCCGAAGGCGCGCTTGTGCGCGGCCACCGCCGTCGACATGCACAGGCGGGAATTGGTGTCGATGTTGCCGCTGCCGATGAATCCCTTCATCAGCTTGTTGGCGACGTAGTAATCCTCGGTGAGCAACTGCCCCGAGACATAGAACGCCACGGCGTCCGGTCCATGCGTCGCGATGATCTCGCTGAAGCGACCGGCCACCGTGTCGAGCGCCTGTCCCCAGTCGACGGCTTGTCCGTCGACCATCGGCTCCAGCAGGCGTCCCTCGAGATCCAGGGTCTCACCCAGCGCCGCGCCCTTGGAACACAACCGCCCGTGATTCGCGGGATGCTGCGGGTCTCCGCTGACGGCGACCGCCTCCTGTTCCTCGCGCACCCTCACGCCACAACCGACACCGCAGTAGGGGCAGGTGGTCCCTGGCGTATCCCCTGCGTCGATGATTGCGGCGCGCATGGGATCAGTCTTCCATCGCCGCCGGCAGAGCCGGCGCGGACACGGCAGGCAACGCGAGATAGAGCAGACCGGCCTCCTCCCGGATCTCGAACGTCCCGGCGCAACCGACGTCTGGCGCGACCGCCTCGCCGTCTGCCAGTTCGATCACCCAGTTGTGCAGGGGGCAGGTCACGCGCCGGCCGTGCACTATGCCCTGCGAGAGTGGGCCGCCCCTGTGCGGGCAGCGGTCGCGCAAGGCGAACACCTCGTCGGCGGCATTCCGGAACACGGCGATGTCGCCGAGCTCCGTGGCGATGACCCGCGAACCCAGGCGCGGGATGTCATCGAGACGTCCAACTTCAATCCAGTTCATCATTCGCTCCTCAACCGGCGATGCGATGCATGGGGGTAAACTCGTGGGCATCCACGCCCTCGGCACGCGCCTTCCAGGGGTCGTGCTGGGCATGCCGCTGGGACTCGAGGAAACGGGCATGCAGGGCCTTGCGCTGCCCCGCGTCCTCGACGAGACAGGCCTTGATGTGTGTCAGGCCGACGCGCTCCACCCAGGGGGCCGTACGCTCCAGGTAGCGGGCCTCTTCGCGATACAGCTGCATGAAGGCACCGGTGTATTCGAACACCTCTGCCTCCGTATCCACCTTGCAGAGGAAGTCGGTGGCACGCACCTTGACGCCACCGTTACCACCGATGTGCAGCTCGTAGCCGGAGTCCACGCACACGACGCCGAGGTCCTTGATGGTCGCCTCGGCACAGTTTCGCGGACAGCCGGACACGGCCATCTTGAACTTGTGCGGCGTCCAGGACCCCCAGGTCATCTGCTCCAGCTGGATGCCAAGCCCGGTCGAGTCCTGGGTGCCGAAACGGCACCACTCCGAGCCGACGCAGGTCTTCACGGTACGCAGCGCCTTGCCGTAGGCATGCCCCGAGACGAAGCCGGCGGCCGAGAGGTCGCCCCACATGCGCGGCAGGTCTTCCTTCTTCACGCCCAGCAGGTCGATGCGCTGCCCGCCCGTGATCTTGACGGTGGGCACGGCGTACCTGTCGGCCACATCGGCAATCGCGCGCAATTCGTTCGGGGTGGTGATGCCACCCCAGATGCGCGGCACCACGGAATAGGTCCCGTCCTTCTGGATGTTGCCGTGTGCACGCTCGTTGATGTAACGCGACTGGTTGTCGTCCTGGTACTCGCCGGGCCAGGCACAGAGCAGGTAGTAGTTGAGCGCGGGCCGGCAGCTGTGACAGCCGTCGGGGGTCTTCCAGGCCAGTGCCTCGAACAGTTCCGGCATGGTCCTGATCCCCTGCTCCACGATGGCCGTGCGCACCTCGTCGTGCGTGTGCTCGGTGCAGGGGCACATGGGCCTCCTGCTCGGGGTCTGCGAATAATCCCCGCCCAGCGTGGTGGCGATCAGGTCCTCGACCAGCCCCGTGCAGGAACCGCAGGAGGCGGAGGCCTTGGTATGCGCACGCACGTCTTCCAGCGTGAAGAGTTTCTTCTCGGCAATGGCCTTGACGATCTCGCCCTTGCACACGCCGTTGCAGCCGCAGATCTCGGTGCTGTCCGGCATGGCCGCAACCCGGGCCTTGTCGTCGCCGTGTCCCGAATCGCCCACATGCGCCTGCCCGAACAGCAGGTGTTCGCGGATGTCGCCGATCTCGGTGGCGTCGCGCATGAGCTGGAAGTACCAGGCCCCGTCGATGGTGTCGCCATAGAGCACCACGCCGACGACATGCCCCTCGCGGATCACGAGCTTCTTGTAGACCCCCCGGGCGGCGTCCTGGAAGACCATCTGCTCGGTGGAGTCGTCACCGTTGAAATCGCCGGCGGAGAACAGGTCGATGCCGGTGACCTTGAGCTTGGTCGAGGTCACCGAACCTGCATAGCGCGCGATGCCCATCTCCGCCAGGTGATTGGCGCAGACCTTCGCCTGTTCGAACAGCGGGGCGACCAGGCCATAGGTCTGCCCGCGGTGCTGCACGCATTCACCCACCGCGTAGATACGCGGATCGAAGGTCTGCAGGGTGTCGCTGACGACCACCCCGCGCTCGCAGTGCAGCCCGGCGGCCTTCGCCAGGGTGATATTCGGACGGATACCGACCGCCATCACTACCAGGTCCGCCTCGATCTCGCTGCCGTCGGTGAAGCGCACGCCGGTTACCCGTTCCTCGCCGAGGATGGCCTCGGTCTGCCGGGACATGAGAAAACGGAAGCCGCGGGATTCCAGCTCACGTTGCAACAGCCCCGCAGCCACCGGGTCAAGCTGCCGCTCCATGAGCGTGTCGAGCAGGTGCACGACACAGACCTCCATGCCCTGCTTGAGCAGACCGTTGGCGGCCTCCAGCCCCAGCAGGCCGCCGCCGATGACCACCGCCCTGCGATACTCACGCGAGGCGGCCAGCATGGCATCGACATCGTGGATGTCGCGAAAGGACAGCACGCCATCCAGGTCATGTCCCGGCACGGGAATGATGAACGGGTCGGACCCGGTTGCCAGGATCAGGCGATCATAGGTCTCCGTGGTGCCATCCGCCGCCACGACCCTGCGACGCACACGGTCGATCTCCACCACGTCCCTGCCCTTGTGCAGGGTGATGCCATTGTCGCTGTACCACTGCTCGTCGTTGAGCATGATCTCGTCGATGGTCTTTTCCGAGGCCAGCACCGGCGAGAGCAGGATGCGGTTGTAGTTGCCGTAAGGCTCCGCCCCGAACACCGTGATCTCGTACCTGTCCGGCGCGAGCTTCAGCAGCTCCTCGAGCGTCCGCACCCCGGCCATGCCATTGCCTATCAACACCAGCTTTTCGCGTGTCATTTCATTGCTCCTGAGGCCACCGCGACCCTGTCGTTCTTTTTCGGTCTCTTCTGTCCGCCAGCCAGCGGCACCACTTCGGGTCGTCCATGACGTTCGTAAAGGAAACTCAACACCTGGTGACGGAAATGATTGAACGCTGCATCGTCCGCCAGCGCGATGCGATGGCGCGGGCGCTCCAGGTCGATGGCGAGAATCTCCCCTACCGAGGCGGCTGGCCCGTTGGTCATCATCACGATGCGATCGGACAGCAGGACCGCCTCGTCCACGTCGTGCGTGATCATGATGACGGTGTTGTTGAGCGTGGCCTGGATCTCCATCAGCGAGTCCTGCAGGTGCGCGCGCGTCAGGGCATCGAGCGCCCCGAAGGGCTCGTCCATCAACAGCACCTTCGGCTCCATGGCCAGTGCGCGGGCGATGCCGACCCGCTGCTTCATGCCGCCGGAGATCTCATCCGGGCGCTTGTGCAGGGCATGCTCCATGTGCACCAGCGACAGGTTGTGCTCGATCCACTCGCGCATCTCGCGTCTCGACTTCCGGCCCTTGAACACCTGCTTCACCGCCAGCTCGACGTTCTCGTAGGCCGTGAGCCACGGGAGCAGTGAATGGTTCTGGAAGACCACGGCGCGCTCCGGACCGGGCTCGGTCACTTCCCTGCCCTCGAGGATCACGCCCCCCTCGGTGGCCCGATAAAGACCGGCCACGATGTTGAGTACGGTCGACTTGCCGCAGCCGGAGTGACCGATCAGGGACACGAACTCGCCCTTGTCGATACTCAGGTCGACACGGTCCAGGGCCTTGAACGATCCCTTCGGCGTCGGGAACTCGATGGAGACCTGCGAAATCTGGAGATAGGGTTGGGTCATCTTTGTATCCTCCTTGTCCGGATCAGCGCAGCACCGCGCTCTTGTCCCAGGACACACGTTTTTGCAGCGTGAGCATGGCGCGATCCAGCAGGAACCCGATCAGGCCGATGACGATGACGGCCACCATGATGCGACCCAGCGAATTGGAACTGCCGTTCTGGAATTCGTCCCAGACGAATTTCCCAAGCCCCGGGTTCTGCGCCAGCATCTCGGCGGCAATCAGCACCATCCAGGCGATACCCAGCGAGAGGCGCAGACCGGTGAACATCATCGGCATGGCCGACGGCAGGACGATCTTGATGACATGCGTCATCCAGTTCAGTCGCAGCACGCGGCTGACGTTCACCAGGTCCTTGCTGATGGCGGCCACGCCCACGGCCGTGTTGATCACCGTCGGCCACAGACAGCAGAGCAGGACGGTGAACATGGAGGTGAGAAAGGACTTGGAGAACATCGGCTCCTGGCTCACGTACACCGCGCTCACCACCATGGTCACCAGGGGCAGCCAGGCCAGCGGCGACACCGGCTTGAACAGCTGGATCAACGGATTGAAGGCCGCATACAGCGTCGAACTGAGTCCGATGGCAATGCCGATCGGGATCGCGATTGCCGAGGCCAGCAGGAAACCTGCCATCACGGTGATCAGGCTGGTACCGATCTGATCGACGAAGGTCGGCTTGCCGGTGTAATCGCGGATGCGGACTTCGGCCGACGGGTCCTCGGCAAGCTTCTCGGCATTGCGCTGACGCTGACGCTCGTAGAACGCCTCGGCCCGTTCGCGTTCGCGCGCATGCTCTTCGTACAGGTTGACCGTCTGTTCCCAGACCTCGCCGGGCCCGGGGAACTTGCCCAGCGAGGTATCGATCAACGAGGCGCCAACCGACCAGAGCATCATGAACATGAGGACACCGATGAAGGGGAGCCCCAGGCTGCGGAACAACACCTGCGCCGGCTGACTGCGATCGGGTCCCGTCATGAGCCTGACCAGCGCGTCCAGGGTCGGGATTCTGTTCAGTTCCATTTTCATAGCGGCTTCTCCTGGAGCGGGGCACGCCGCGCATGACGCACCCGTTTCCGATCACACTGTGTCTGAGCGTTACGGGGCCTCATCGCCTTTGAGGCCGATGCGGAATTTCTCGAGATAGGCATTGGGCCTGGTGCCGTCGAACACCACGCCGTCGATGAACTCGGCCTGCGGCGGCCGGAAACCGGTTTCGGTGTCGAAATCCGGAAAGTCCTCTGCACCGAGCTTGCCCTCTGCAATCAGTTCCCGTGCCGCCTCGGCGTAGATGTCCGGGCGGTAGACCTTCCTCGCAATGTCCATGTACCAGCTGTCCGGCCTGGCTTCGGCGATCTGCCCCCAGCGCCGCATCTGCGTGAGGTACCACACCGCATCGGAGTAATACGGATAGGTCGCGTTGTGGCGGAAGAAGACGTTGAAGTCCGGCACCTCGCGCTGGTCGCCCTTCTCGTACTCGAAGGTGCCGGTCATGCTGTTGGCGATCACCTCGGCATCGGCGCCGACATAGGCCGGACGCGAGAGTATCTCGACGGCTTCCATGCGATTGGCGTTGTCGTTCTCGTCCAGCCAGGCCGCCGCGCGAATCAGGGCCTTGACCACGGCCCTGTGCGTGTTCGGGTACTGCTCCGCCCAGCCACTGGTGACCCCGAAGACCTTTTCCGGGTTGTTGCGCCAGATCTCGTAGTCGGTGATGACCGGCACGCCGATGCCCTTGAACACCGCCTGCTGGTTCCAGGGTTCGCCCACGCAGTAGCCATCGATCGTGCCGGCCTCCATCGTCGACGGCATTTGCGGCGGCGGGGTCACGGAGAGCAGCACGTCCGCCTGCAACTGGCCGGAGGTATCGCCGCGCTGCGGCGCGTAGTAGCCGGGATGGATGCCACCGGCCGCGAGCCAGTAGCGCAGTTCATAGTTGTGCGTGGAGACCGGGAAGACCATGCCCATCCTGAACGGCCTTCCCGCGGCACGGTATTCGTCCACCACGGGCTTGAGGTACTCGGCCTTGATGGGATGAACCGGCTTGCCCCCGTCGTACGGGACATGCTGCTTCATTTCCTCCCATACCGCGTTCGAGACGGTGATCGCGTTGCCATTCAGATCCATGCTGAAGGCCGTGATGATGTGCGCCTCGGTACCGAAGCCGATGGTGGCCGCCAGCGGCTGACCGGCCAGCATGTGCGCGCCGTCGAGCTCACCGGTGATCACCCGGTCGAGCAGCACCTTCCAGTTCGCCTGGGCCTCGAGCGAGACGTAAAGCCCTTCGTCCTCGAAGTAGCCCTTCTCATAGGCCACCGCCAGCGGCGCCATGTCGGTCAGCTTGATGAAGCCGAACCTGAGATCCTCTTTCTCCAGCGCAGCTGCCCCTGCCACGCCGGTGGATGCAACCACCAGTCCGGTCGCAAGCCAGGCGGCCGACAGCGCGCGCCCAAGCGCCCCCAGCAAACCGTTCCGGCCACCGGCCCGCTGCCGCCCGTGCATCATGGTCTTCGACTTGGTCATGCTTGCCTCCACCTGTCATTCACAATGATTCCGCCTGTCGATTCGCTGTACTGCAGGCACAAAAAAAGGCCTCCCCCCTTGCCGGTCGCCATGGACCTGCCTGGGGTGGACGCCTTTGTCCTGTCTCTTCACGAATGGCGAACCGCCATTGGCTCACCTGTATGAGTTCTTTGCAGCTTGCGTGCCAGGTTCAATCGCGCATCGCCGCATCGGGCGGTGGTGCGCATCAAACCCCTGTTGCCACGGGCCATGTGAGCGAGACAACCGGGGCTTCACCCGGATTCCCGCACCGGCGATCGCTGCGGCGACATGCACCAGGTCTGTGCGCAGCGACCGGCGGCCGCCACACGCTGGTGCATGTGACTACCACTTCAGCCCAGCACCTCCGCCATGGACACGACGGACTCGGCCACCTCGGCCAGGCGCCGGTTCTGGTTCATGGCGGTCTGCCGCAGGAAACGGTGTGCCTCGTCCTCGGACAGGTCGCGGAATTTCATGAGCAGCGCCTTGGCCCGCTCGATCACCTTGCGATCGGCCAGCGCCTTGCGCGCGGCGTGCAGCTCGTCCTCCATGGCCTGCAGGCGCCGGGACTGCTGGTGCACGAGGTCCATGACCGAGCGTCCGGACAGGGGGGCCGCCAGCATCTGCGCCTCGCCACCCGCCTGGGCGGATTCGTGCGGGAAGAAGGTCGTGAACGGCCCCGCGATGGCCAGGGCCGCCCCATCGGCCCAGGCCGCCGGCTCGTCCGCGGTGGCCAGCTCCAGACCCACCGACTCGATGCGGGATTCGCACAGCCCCTTGAGGTGGGCCTCCAGCCCCTCCTCCACATCCTTCATCGCATCGATACGGTGGGTCGCCCGGGAAAACCAGGTTTGTGCCATCTCCACGCCATCGACCTCGGCTATCTGCCGGGTACAGGCGATACGCCGCAGGCGCTCCAGCTCGCTGCTGTGGGACGAGGCAACGACCTGCTGCCAGGCCGCCCGGGATTCCGGGTCACAGAATTCCTCAAAGACCTCGAAGCTGCGCTCCTGGGCCTCGATGCGATGCAGGAGGGCCTGCCTCAGGGAATCGTCGAATCCTCCCTGACTGAAGCCGGCGGCGCCGATGGCGCGCTCCTGCCCGGCCAGCTCCTTGCCCTGCATGAAGTTGAACAGGGCCACCAGCGCCCGCGAGATCTGGGGGTCCGCGGCCGAATCGGCGGCCTCGAAAACCACCGCCAGCAGATCACGGATCAGGTCGTTGAGCCCCGTCATCACCGCCGTGACGTCAATGCCGCGTTCGCGCACCTGCTCACGCAGCCCGGGCAGGCTGCCCAGGCCATGCAGGGCGGTGGCGATGCGGGCGAAGAACCGGGCACAGCCGTGGGGGCACCGGGCCTGCTCGAGCCAGCCCGCCAGCCGGGCACGGAGCTCCCGCTCGGCCTCGGTGGCGGCCTCCTGATAGATTCGCAGCTGCTCGCCATAACACTGCCCCCCGGAGCCGAGAAACAGGTTCGAGGCCCCGCGCTCGCGCTGCAGATGGTGGATCAGGCCGGTGACGCTGAGCACGAGATGGCCCACCTCCAGCAGGTGCTTGAGGCCCTCGATCTCGCACTGCCGGGCCGCCACCAGGAAACGAACGACTTCCTGACGTTCTGCCTGACGTTCTCCCTGGCATTCTCGTAGAGGCATGGGGACTTCCAGATGTCTGATACGGGTTCATCAGGAACGAAGCAAGCTTCATGCCCGGCGGTGATGGCCTCACCACCGGAGCAGGGGGCATGACACTGCAACACCTCTGTCACGGCCTCTTAACCACTTCGTCACAAACGGCTGATAGGGTGCAGGTCGACTTGTTAAACAACCTCCCCGGAGACATTCCATGCGTAAGCTCGTGCTGATCCTCGCCTTCCTGATCCCTACCCTGGCGCTGACCGCCTGCGCCACCACCTCGGGCTCCAAGTATGACAAGGAAGGCTATGCGGCCTTCGTCGTCGAAGAGCGCCTGTGGGTGTTCAAGGACCCCTCCAAGGAACTGGATGAATACCGTGCCACCGGCCACGAACCGGGCAAGCTGGCCACCGCCATCGGTGCCGGCCCGAACGGCATGACCGTGAAGGCACCGGACAATGAGACGCTGCAGGGCTACCTGAACGCCAAGTAAGCCCGACGCCTCACCGGATTCAGGGAAGAAACGAAAAAAGGCGCCCCGGCAACGGGGCGCCTTTTTTCGTGGCGGACGCCGGGCACAAAAAAACCCGGCCGGGGCCGGGTTTTCGGGTGTTGGTAGGCGCGATTGGACTCGAACCAACGACCCCCACCATGTCAAGGTGGTGCTCTAACCAACTGAGCTACGCGCCTGCAGAGGCTGCGAACTTTACCACAGGGTTTGGGGGGCGACAATCCCTGAAATGCGCGCGTATCGCGCCCACTCCGGGTCGGGCCCTGCCGGCTCAGCCGGCCACCTCCTCCGGGATGCCCAGGGCGTGGTGGCGGATGTGGCCGATCTCGTCGCGCAGGCGGGCGGCCTCCTCGAACTCGAGGTTGCGGGCGTGCTCGTGCATCTGCCTTTCCAGCTGCTCGATCTGCTTCAGGGCCTCGGCCGGCTTGAGCTTGCCGTAGCGCAGCTCGGCCTCGGCCACCTTGGCGAAGCGCTTCGCGCTGGCCATCTGCCCGCCGGCATAGGCCCCTTCCATGATGTCGCGTACCCGCTTCTCCACGCCCCTGGGGGTGATGCCGTGCTGTTCGTTGAAGGCGATCTGCTTCTCCCGGCGGCGCTCGGTCTCGCCGATGGCCCGCTCCATGGAGCCGGTGATCCTGTCCGCGTAGAGGATGGCCTTGCCGTGGAGGTTGCGCGCGGCGCGGCCGATGGTCTGGATCAGGGAGCGGTCGGAGCGCAGGAAGCCCTCCTTGTCGGCATCCAGGATCGCCACCAGCGAGACCTCGGGGATGTCCAGGCCCTCGCGCAGCAGGTTGATGCCGATGAGCACATCGAACTCGCCCAGGCGCAGGTCGCGGATGATCTCCACGCGCTCCACGGTGTCGATGTCCGAGTGCAGGTAGCGCACGCGCACGCCGTGCTCGATGAAGTAGTCGGTCAGGTCCTCGGCCATGCGCTTGGTCAGCGTGGTCACCAGCACGCGCTCGTCGCGCGCAGCGCGCTCGTTGATCTCCGACAGCAGGTCGTCGACCTGGCTGGTGACGGGCCGGATCTCGACGATCGGATCGACCAGGCCGGTAGGGCGCACCACCTGCTCCACCACCTGGTCGGCATGCGCCTGCTCGTAGGGGCCGGGGGTGGCGGAGACGAAGATGGTCTGCGGCTGCAGGCGCTCGAATTCCTCGAACATCAGCGGCCGGTTGTCCAGCGCCGAAGGCAGGCGGAAGCCGTATTCGACCAGGTTCTCCTTGCGGGAGCGGTCGCCCTTGTACATGCCGCCCACCTGCGGGACGGTGACGTGGCTCTCGTCGATCACCATCAGGGCGTCCTTCGGCAGGTAATCGAGAAAACAGGGCGGCGGTTCGCCAGGGTTGCGGCCGGACAGGTAGCGCGAGTAGTTCTCGATGCCCGAACAGTAGCCCACCTCGACCAGCATCTCGATGTCGAAGCGCGTGCGCTCCTCCAGCCGCTGGGCCTCCACCAGCCGGTTCGCCTCGCGCAGCTCGGCCAGGCGCTCGCGCAGCTCCTCTTTTATGTGGTCGATGGCGCCGAGGATGGTCTCGCGCGGGGTGACGTAATGGGTCTTGGGGTAGATGGTCAGGCGCGGCACGCGGCGCAGGATCTCGCCGGTGAGCGGGTCGAAGTAGGACAGCTGCTCGATCTCGTCGTCGAACAGCTCGATGCGCACGGCCTCGGCATCGGACTCGGCCGGGTACACGTCGATCACCTCGCCGCGCGCCCGGTAGTTGCCGCGGGCGAGCTCCATGTCGTTGCGCGTGTACTGCAGCTCGGCCAGCCGGCGCAGCAGGGTACGCTGGTCGATGCGGTCGCCGCGATCCAGGTGCAGCATCATCTGCAGGTAGGCCCGCGGGTCGCCCAGGCCGTAGATGGCCGAGACGGTGGCCACGATCACCGTGTCGCGCCGCTCCAGCAGCGCCTTGGTGGCCGACAGGCGCATCTGCTCGATGTGCTCGTTGATCGAGGCGTCCTTCTCGATGAAGGTGTCGGAGGCCGGCACATAGGCCTCGGGCTGGTAGTAGTCGTAGTAGGAGACGAAGTACTCCACCGCGTTGTGCGGGAAGAACTCCTTCATCTCGCCATAGAGCTGGGCCGCCAGGGTCTTGTTCGGCGCCATGATGATGGTCGGGCGCTGCACCCGCTGGATGACATTGGCGATGGTGAAGGTCTTGCCCGAGCCCGTCACCCCGAGCAGGGTCTGGTACATGAGCCCGTCCTCGAGCCCCTCGCTGAGCTTGCGAATGGCCTCTGGCTGGTCGCCGGCGGGGGTGTACTGGGTTTCGAGATGGAACAGCTGTTCGGACATTTCGGGCTTTCAGCGGGCAAATCGGCGGTGGCGCGGTCTTATCTGCAGCGGGAAGTTACAGTATCATTGAACGTTCATGACCGCACACATCTTCACTGACGGAACCGCTCCTTTGGACATCAAACTTTCGTCGCGCGTTCAACGCGTCAAGCCCTCCCCCACCCTCGCCGTCACCGCGTTGGCCGCCCAGCTGCGCGCCGAGGGCCGCGACATCATCGGCCTGGGCGCCGGGGAGCCCGATTTCGACACCCCGGAGCACATCAAGCAGGCCGCCATCGAGGCGATCCGCGCCGGCCAGACCAAGTACACGGCCGTGGACGGGACCCCCGCGCTGAAGGACGCGATCATACGCAAGTTCCAGCGCGACAACGGGCTGGCCTATGCCCCGGACCAGATCCTGGTGTCCTGCGGCGGCAAGCAGAGCTTCTTCAACCTGGCCATGGCCCTGCTCGACCCGGGTGACGAGGTGATCATCCCCGCGCCCTACTGGGTCTCCTACCCGGACATGGTGCTGCTGGCCGACGGCAAACCGGTGATCCTGCAGGCCGGCCAGGACCAGGGCTTCAAGCTCACCCCCGAGCAGCTGGAGGCGGCCATCACGCCGAAGACCCGCCTGCTGGTGCTCAACAGCCCCTCCAACCCCACCGGGGTGGCCTACAGCCGCGAGGAATTCGTCGCGCTGGGCGAGGTGCTGCGCCGCCATCCGGACATCCTCATCGCCACCGACGACATGTACGAGCACATCCTGTTCGGCGGCGAGGCCTTCGTGAACATCGTCATGGCCTGCCCGGACCTGTACGAGCGCACCATCGTGCTCAACGGCGTATCCAAGGCCTATTCGATGACCGGCTGGCGCATCGGCTATGCCGGCGGCCCGAAGGCACTCATCGGCGCGATGAAGAAGATCCAGTCGCAGAGCACCTCCAACCCGACCTCGATCTCGCAGGCCGCCTCGGTGGCCGCGCTCGACGGTGACCAGGCCTGCGTGGGCGAGATGCTGACGGCCTTCGAACAGCGCCACCGCTTCGTGGTGGACAGCCTCAACGCCATCGACGGCATCGAGTGCCTGCCCTCGGACGGCACCTTCTACTCCTTCCCCAACGTGGAAGGCGTGATCGCGCGCATGGACGGCATCAGCAACGACACCGAACTCGCCCAGCTGCTGCTGGAAAAGGTCGGCGTCGCACTGGTGCCGGGCTCCGCCTTCGGCACCGAGGGCCATCTGCGCCTGTCGTTCGCCACCAGCATGGAAAACCTGGAAAAGGCGCTGGCGCGCATCGCCCAGGCCGTCGCCGGCTGAACCGGAATCGGAGTTGACCGCCCCCCCCAAAATCATTAGGATAGCGGCCTTTCTTCCCCGGTAGCTCAGTCGGTAGAGCGGGTGACTGTTAATCACTAGGTCGGCGGTTCGAGCCCGTCCCGGGGAGCCATTTACGTTGAAGGCCCCGACAGCGATGTCGGGGCCTTTTTCGTTTCTGACAGGCGATCTTTGCCACAGAGGCTACAGAGGTGGAGGGACTCATCAGCAGCTTGCTCGTGAAACCGGCCTCTCAATCCTCCCCTCCCCGCGTATGTTTTCTCTGTGTCCTCTGTGGCAGCATTCGCCTAATTCGCATTCTTTGGCGACTCGGCAGCCGTCGCGGCTGCGGGCCTGTTTCTCAGTCAGCCAGGGCGGCGGCGTGCAGCGCGAGGTGTTCGCCGATGAAGCTGGCGATGAAGTGGTAGCTGTGGTCGTAGTCGGGCTGCATGCGCAGATCGAGCGCGACGCCGGCCCGGGCGCAGGCGGCCTCGAGATCCTGCGGGTACAGCTGTTCGGCCAGGAACTCGTCGGCAGTCCCCTGATCGATGCGGATGGGCGGGGCCCCGGGGGCCAGCCGCGCACCGGCCTCCACCAGGCAGGTGGCGTCGTAGGCCTCCCACTGGCGGCGGTCATCGCCCAGGTAGGCACCGAAGCAGCCCTCGCCCCAGGGGCTGACCACCGGATGCGCGATCGGCGCGAAGGCCGACACGGAGCGGTAGCGCGACGGATTGCGCAGCGCGACCACCAGCGCCCCGTGCCCGCCCATGGAGTGGCCGCAGACGGATCGCCGGTCGGTCATCAGGGGCAGCTCCCGCTCGATCAGTGCCGGCAGCTCTTCGACCACGTAGTCGTACATCCGGTAATGGCCCGCCCAGGGGGCCTGGGTGGCGTTGACGTAGAAGCCGGCGCCCTGGCCCAGGTCGTAGCGCTCGGGCACGTCGGGTACCCCGGCACCGCGCGGACTGGTATCCGGGAACACCAGCGCGATGCCGAGTTCGGCGGCATAGCGCTGCGCCCCGGCCTTGGTGCGCGCATTGTCGTCGGTGCAGGTGAGGCCCGACAGCCAGTACACGGCAGGCACCGGCCCCGCCTCTGCCGCCGGTGGCAGGTAGACCGAGAAGGTCATCGGGCAGGCGCAGGCGCTGGAGTCGTGGCGGTAGCGGTTGAGCCAGCCGCCGGACTCGCGTATCGATTCGATCAATTCCATGCCGGCCCCCATCAGAACAGGATCACGGAACGAATGCTCTTGCCTTCGTGCATCAGGTCGAAGGCCGTGTTGATCTCTTCCAGCGGCATGGTATGCGTGACGAAGCGGTCCAGCTCGATGCGGCCGTTCATGTAGCTCTCCACGTAGCCCGGCAGCTCGGTACGCCCCTTCACGCCACCGAAGGCGCTGCCCTTCCAGGTGCGGCCGGTCACCAGCTGGAACGGACGGGTGCAGATCTCCTGCCCGGCGCCGGCGACGCCGATGATGGTGGACACCCCCCAGCCCATGTGGGCGCACTCCAGTGCATCGCGCATCACCTGGGTGTTGCCGATGCACTCGAAGGAATAGTCCACCCCGCCGTTGGTCATCTCCTTGATCGCCTCGACCACGTTGCCATCGATGTCACGCGGGTTGATGCAGTCGGTGGCCCCAAGCGAGCGGGCGAACTCGAACTTGTCGGGGTTGATGTCCACCCCGATGATGCGCCCGGCCTTTGCCATAACGGCGCCCTGGATCACCGACAGGCCGATGCCACCCAGGCCAAACACCGCCACGGTGGACCCCGGCGTGACCTTGGCCGTGTTCAACACCGCACCGATGCCGGTGGTGACGCCGCAGCCGAGCAGGCAGACCTTGTCCAGCGGGGCCTTCGGGTCGATCTTCGCCAGCGCGATCTCGGGCACCACCGTGTACTCGGAAAAGGTCGAGCAGCCCATGTAGTGGTAGATCGGCTTGCCCCCCACCGAGAAGCGGCGGGTGCGATCCGGCATGTAGCCGGTCCACACCGTTTCCGCGATGGACTGGCAGAGATTGGTCTTGTCGGAATGGCAATACTCGCAGACGCCGCATTCCGGGATGTACAGCGGAATCACGTGATCGCCCGGCTTGAGCCCCATCACGCCCCTGCCGCATTCGACCACCTCGCAGCCACCCTCGTGGCCGAGGATGCAGGGAAAGGCGCCTTCCGGATCTTCGCCGGACAGGGTGAAGGCATCGGTGTGGCAAACGCCCGAGGCGTGCACCTTGAGGAGCACCTCGCCCTCCTTCGGCCCCTCGACGTCGACCTCTTCGATGACCAGCGGCTTTTTCGGCTCCCAGGCCACGGCGGCACGTGCTTTCATTATGGTTCACTCCTCGGGGTTGTCTGTAGGGCCGGGGTGCCGGTGCAGCATTCACATCCCGTGTAAAAAACATGCAGTCAAGCATAGCCGGTTTCGACTGCCGGGGCCCGCACATGGCACCCGGCAAGTCCGGCGGCATTGCTGTCCCGTGATGCCTCGTCTACGCCCAGTGCGCCGCCTTCGCCCTGTGCAGCTTGGCATAGCCTTCGAGCAGGCGGCGATGACGCTCGAAGCCCGCAAGACCCAGCCCGGGGCTGTGCAGGCCGTCGAAGCGGGCGTCTCCTGCAACGAGCGCCCGGGCCCGCGCCATCATGGGTTCGCCATGAATCAGGTTCAGACCGCGGGCGTAGCGGTCGGCCTCGCGCTCCGGATCGAGCTCGAGATTCAGCAGGGCCTCGATGGCACGATAGAGGGCCGCTCGCTCCGCGGGCAGCTGGCCCAGCTGGATGCACCACTCCACCCACTCCAGGGCCTCCTCCTGCTCACCCAGGGCCAGGGCCAGCATGGCCTTGAGTTCACCGATGCGCAGGCTGGCCCAGGCCGTGCCCTGGTCCGGCGCCACGCCGATGAATTCGGCCACGCCCTGGAAATCGCTGTAGCCACCGGCCTCCAGCGTCTCCAGCAGGTCGCGCCAGGCCCCGGCGTCGAGATCCTGCAGCGAGAGGATGTTCTCGCGCAGACGCGCGCCCTCGTTGTTGTTGTTCCACACCAGTTCGTCCACCGGGTAGATCTCGGACATGCCGGGTACCAGGATGCGGCAGGCATACACGCCCAGGTGTTCGTAATCCATGATGTACACGTCGCGGCCCAGCTCATGCACGATGTTGCACAGGTATTCGAACTCGCGGCCGGTGGAATCGTCGTGGTCCCAGTCGACGAAGGTGTGATCCGGCACATCGCCGAAGAAGTCGTAGGACACCAGCCCGCTGGAATCGATGAAGTGGGTCTCCAGGTTGTGATGGTCCGCCACCGCGGCGTTGTCGAAGGTGGGCGGCTGGAATACGTCGAGCTGGTCCAGCCCCCTGCCCTGCAGCAGTTCGGTGAGCGAGCGCTCCAGCGCCACCTCGAAGGCCGGGTGGGCACCGAAGGAGGCGAACACCCCGCCATCGGCCGGGGTCACCAGGGTCACGTTCATCACCGGGAAA
Organism: Chromatiales bacterium; assembly: GCA_014762505.1. Lineage (NCBI taxonomy): Bacteria > Pseudomonadati > Pseudomonadota > Gammaproteobacteria > Chromatiales > Chromatiales bacterium. Next base: position 120,627 of record JABURS010000042.1, read on the forward strand.
CGACCGCCCAGCGAGGCATCGCAGACGCGCAGACGGAAACCGTGACCCGTGAGCTCGTCGATGGCGGCACGGATACGCGGATAGCGGTCGATCACGGCATCCGGCACCTCGGGCAGGCAGATGCCCTCGGCAAGGATGTGGTTCTTCACGTAGCGCTCGAAGACCTCGGACAGCCCCTGCACGCGGGCCTCGTGCTGCGTGTTACCGGCGGACATGCCGTTGCTCACGTAGAGGTTGCCGATCAGGCTCACGGGAAACCACAGCGTCTCGCCGTCGCGCTGGCGCATGTAGGGCAACGCGCAGATGCCGCGCTCGAAATGGCCCGAGTTGGTGTCGTAGAGGTGGAAGGCACGCAGCTCGCCATCCGGGTCGTAGTGATCCCAGAGCCCGGCATCCAGCAGACCCTCGGGCACCTCATCGCCGTTCACCGGAAACCAGCGCTCGTTCGGATAGTGCACGAAGTCGTGCTGCGCGAAACTCTCGCCCAGGTAGAAGTCGGCAAAGAAGTAATTGCAGCTCAGACGCTCGAAGTATTCGCCCAGCGCACTGGCCAGGCAGGCCTTGGCCGAGGCCCCCTTGCCGTTGGTGAACATGAGACCACAGTCGCGGTCGCGGATATGCACCGAATAGACGTTGGCCACCGGGTTGAGCCAGGAGGCCTCTTCCACGTGGATGTCCAGGGCCTCGAGCTTCTTCGTCATGGACGCGATGCTGCTCTCGAGGTCCCGGTCCTTGCCCTTGATATAGGTATGTTCGCTCATGTCACTCGTCTGCAAATGAAAAGGCGGCACAGGCCACTGTACCGCCGGATACACGGAAGACTGGAGGCCATCAACCGATGTGCAGGGACTTCAGATAGGCGCGGAAGTCATCCGCCAGTTCGGGATGCGAAAGTGCATACTCGACATTGGCCTCGAGATAGCCGAGCTTGCTGCCACAGTCGTAGCGCTGCCCCTCGAACTGGCAGGCCATCACCTGCTCGTGTCCCAGCAGGCCGACGATGGCATCGGTCAGCTGGATCTCGTTGCCCGCGCCACGCCCCACCTGCGCGATCTCCCGGAAGATGCCCGGGGTGAGGATATAGCGGCCCACCGCGGAGATATTGGACGGCGCCTCCTCGGGACGGGGCTTTTCCACCATGCCCTCGACCTCCCAGAGCCGCTCGGCCACCGCCTTCGGCTTGATGACCCCGTATTTATGGGTCTCCTCGCGCGGCACCTCCTCGACGCCGAGCACCGAGGCACCGGTCTGTTCATACACCGCCATCATCTGCTGCAGCACGTTGGGGCTGCCATCGCCAGTCCTGATCAGGTCGTCGGCAAGGATGACCGCAAAGGGTTCGTCACCCACCACCGGCTCGGCACAGCCCACCGCATGCCCCAGCCCCAGCGCCTCGGTCTGGCGGATGTACACGCAGGTGACGTGCTCGGGCACGATGTTGCGCACCACCCGGAGCATCTCGGTCTTGCCGCGCGCCTCCAGTTCCGCCTCCAGCTCGTAGGCCTTGTCGAAGTGGTCCGGGATGGAGCGCTTGTTGCGCCCGGTGATGAAGATCAGGTGCTCGATACCCGCGGCCACGGCCTCCTCGGCCGCATACTGGATCAGCGGCTTGTCCACCACGGGCAGCATTTCCTTGGGGTTGGCCTTGGTCGCCGGCAGGAAGCGCGTCCCCATGCCGGCCACCGGGAAGACGGCCTTGCGTATCCGCTGTGTCATGCGTTCTCCAGTCCAACCAAAAAGGGGCGGCCACGGGCCGCCCCTCAAGTCTACAGTCGTAGCGTCTGGCCCCTTAGCGGGCGTCCTCGATGAGGATGTTATCGAGGTTTTGTTGCACCGTCTTTTCACCAATGCCCTTGACGGCGGTGAGCTCGTAGGGCGAGGTGAAGGGACCGTGCTGCTCCCGATGCGCCACGATGGCGGCGGCCTTCTGCGGCCCGATACCCTTCAGCTCGGCGGTGAGGGTATCGGCATCGGCCGTGTTGATGTTCACCGGGCCTGCAAGGGCGAAGACCGGCAGCAGCAACAGGGACAGTACGAACGACCTGATCAGGTGTTTCATGGTTATAGCCTCCATATCCTATGGTCCTTGGCTTGTCGATTGGCGCCTTGCGGCGCCGTCTTCCATGTCACTCGTCCGTGACATCACCCGCGTAGCGGGCCTGTTGATCCTAGCACCCTGCCCCTTCAGGTCAAGCCATCCAGCTCCCGGTTGATGCCATCGAGTACCGCCTGGGGCTCCCCGGCACGGGTGATGGGGCGGCCGATCACCAGGTGGCTGGCCCCGGCACGCACGGCCGCGGCCGGCGTCATGACACGCTTCTGGTCACCCACCTCGGCACTGGCCGGACGTATGCCCGGGGTGACCCTGAGGAAGGCATCGCCGTAACGGTCGCGCATGGCCGCCGCCTCCTGGGCGGAGCACACCACACCGTCCAGCCCCGCCGACTGCGTCAGCCCGGCGAGAAACAGGGCCTGCTCCGCCGGGCTGCGGTCGATACCCAGACCGGCGAGGTCCTCACGATCCATGGACGTGAGCACGGTCACGGCGATCAGGTAAGGCCGCCGCTCGGCCCCCGCGATGGCCTCGCGTGCAGCCTGCATCATCGCCAGGCCACCGGAGGCATGAACGTTCATCATCCACACGCCCAGTCCCGCGGCCACCCGGCAGACCGAGGCCACGGTATTGGGTATGTCGTGAAATTTCAGATCGAGAAAGACGTCGAAGCCGCGCTGCACGAGCGTCTCGACCAGGGTGGGACCCGCCGCCACGTAGAGTTCGAAGCCGACCTTGAGACGGCAGGAAGCGGGATCGACCTTGTCGACAAAGGCCAGGGCCTCACCGGCGCTGGCAAAATCGAGCGCGACGATTACCTTGGATGACATGTGTTAGGGCCTTTCGATTGAAGAGGGGATCGTTGATGAACGAGATCCGGGCATGGCATCACTGTGCCACCCCGGCAATCGCCAGCGACGGTTTATTCCGTATCCTTGCCCGGGATCTTGCGCAGCTCGACGATTTCCTGCTCGCTGCTGGCAAGCTGCTTGCGCAACTTGCGCAGCTCGACACGCAACTGCAACGTCATGCCGATGCTGCCGAATACCCCCAGCAACGCCCCGACGATCAGGCTCAGGAAGATCAGCACCGACACCGGGATCGCTGCCTGGTAGAAATACACATCGATGGCGACGGTCTCGGTATTGAGTACCGTGAAAGCCATGACCACCAGCACCACCAGGACAAGCAGGAGAAAGGTCACCAGTCGCTTCATGCAACAGATCTGCCCATGTTTTGATATCAGGAGATGAACAAAGAAAAGGCGTGAATAATCACGCCTCTCGAATTTCCGTGCCGATCGAATCGTTCACGCGCTCGCGTAATTCCTTGCCGGGTTTGAAATGCGGGACATATTTCCCCGGCAGCGCGACCGAATCGCCGGTCTTGGGATTCCGGCCCATGCGGGGCGGCCGGAAGTGTAGCGAAAAACTGCCAAAGCCCCGAATCTCGATACGCTCGCCACCAGCCAGCGCGTGGCTCATCTGTTCCAGCAGCGTCTTGACGGACAATTCCACATCCTTGTAGGCAAGATGACTCTGCTTGCGTGCAATGATGTCAATCAGATCCGACTTGGTCATGATGCAACTGCCTCGGGCTCGCGAGTTCGAAGAATCGAATGCTTATCGGTGTTACCAGACAGAAAGGGGCCGGGATGACCCGGCCCCTTCGGCCAAAGACTTACTTGTCTTCGCCGTCGCCCATCTGCTGCTTCAGGATGTCGCCCAGCGAGGTGGTCGCGGAGGAACCACTGGCGCTGTAATCCTGCATGACCTCGGCTTCCTCGGCCATGTCCTTCGCCTTGATGGACAGGCTGATGGCGCGGGTCTTGCGGTCGACACCGATGAACTTGGCTTCCACTTCGTCGCCGACGTTCAGGACGGAGCGGGCGTCTTCCACGCGATCGCGGGACAGCTCGGAGGCACGCAGCACGCCCTCGATGCCGTCGCCCAGGTCGATGATGGCACCCTTGGCGTCGACTTCGCTGACCTTGCCGGTGACGATGCTGCCCTTGGCATGTTCGGCCACCCAGTTGGAGAAGGGATCCTTTTCCAGCTGCTTGATACCCAGCGAGATGCGCTCACGCTCGGGATCGACCGACAGCACCACCGCCTCGATTTCCTCGCCCTTCTTGAAGTTGCGGATGGCGTCTTCGCCAGCCACGCTCCAGGAGATGTCGGAGAGGTGGATCAGGCCGTCGATGCCGCCGTCCAGGCCGACGAAGATACCGAAATCGGTGATCGACTTGATGACACCGGAGACCTTGTCGTTCTTGTTGTGGGTAGCGGCGAACTCTTCCCACGGATTGGTGCGGACCTGCTTCATGCCCAGGGAGATGCGACGACGTTCCTCGTCGATGTCCAGGATCATGACTTCCACTTCGTCGCCGACCTGGACGATCTTGCCCGGGCTGACGTTCTTGTTGGTCCAGTCCATCTCGGACACGTGCACCAGGCCTTCCACGCCTTCTTCGATTTCCACGAAGCAGCCGTAGTCGGTGATGTTGGTGACCTTGCCGAACAGGCGGGTGCCTTCCGGGTAGCGGCGGGTGATATCGACCCACGGGTCTTCGCCCAGCTGCTTCAGGCCCAGGGAGACGCGGTTGCGCTCGCGGTCGAACTTGAGGACCTTGACCTCGATCTCGTCACCGATGTTGACCACTTCGGAGGGATGCTTGACGCGCTTCCAGGCCATGTCGGTGATGTGCAGCAGGCCGTCGATGCCGCCCAGGTCGAGGAACGCACCGTAATCGGTGAGGTTCTTGACGATACCCGTGACGACCATGCCTTCCTGCAGGTTCTTGAGCAGTTCTTCGCGCTCGGCGCTGTATTCCTTCTCCACCACGGCGCGGCGGGAGACCACCACGTTGTTGCGGCGCGGATCCAGCTTGATGAGCTTGAATTCGAGTTCCTTGCCTTCCAGGTAGGCGGTATCGCGTACCGGACGCACATCGACCAGCGAACCCGGCAGGAATGCACGGATGTCCTGCAGGTCGACGGTGAAACCACCCTTGACCTTGCCGCTGATCATGCCGCTGACGGTCTCGTCGGCCTCGAAGGCGCGCTCGAGTTCAGCCCAGGCCTTGGCACGCTTGGCCTTCTCGCGGGACAGGCGGGTCTCGCCGAAACCGTCCTCGACGGTATCCAGGGCGACCTCGACCACGTCACCGGGCTTGACGTCAACTTCGCCCTGCTCGTTGCGGAACTGCTCGGCGGGAATGACGCCTTCCGATTTCAGACCGGCGCTGACGATGACGAATTCCGAGGTGACATCGATCACGGTACCGGTGACGATGGCGCCCGGGCGCATCTCGGTGTGGGCCAGGCTTTCTTCGAAAAGCTGCGCGAAACTTTCACTCATGATTAGGTTAAACCTGCAATTAAAGAAGACTCGACAGCCGGCGCCTATCCCGCGCAGACCGGGTTTTCAACACACGATCCCTGACGTCCTGTCCGGATCAACGAATGATTTGTCTCTCCCGCGCCAACGTGAGCACACGGTCCATGACCGCTTCGATGGTCAGGCCCGTGGTGTCGACCTCGATGGCATCATCGGCGGGCCGCAGAGGCGCCACCGATCGATTCGCATCGCGCTCGTCGCGCTCGGCGATTTCGCGAAAAAGGGCGTGAAGATTAGCACTAACCCCTTGTTCTTTCAACTGGTTATAGCGCCTCTCGGCCCGTTCTTCCAGGCTCGCGGTGAGGAAGATCTTGAGGGGGGCATCGGGGAAGACCACGGTGCCCATGTCCCGCCCGTCGGCCACCAGGCCCGGGGCCTGCGCATAGGCCCGCTGGCGTGCCAGCAGGGCCTCGCGCACGGCCGGCAGCGCGGCCACCTGCGAGGCCATGTTGCCCACCGCCTCGGTGCGCAGGCGGCTGCCCACGGGTTCGCCCGCGTAGCGGATCTCGGGCTCGCCGCTGCCGTTGAGGGTGAATTCGGCGGGCAGCTCGCGCGCCAGGGCGGCCAGGGCCGGCTCGTCGCCGGCGGCGATGTCGTTCTCGAGGGCGCCGAAGGCCACCAGGCGATAGAGCGCCCCGGAGTCGAGGAAGTGCCAGCCCAGGCGCTCGGCGATCAGCCGGCTGATGGTGCCCTTGCCGGAGCCGCCCGGCCCGTCCAGCGTGATGACCGGCACGCTCATGCCGCCTCCACCTGGATGCCCAGCCCCACCCGCGCCGCCAGCTCGGCAAAGCCCGGGAAGGAGGTGTTCACGGTCGCGCAGTCGTGGACGGTGATGCCACCCGAGGCCCGCAGGGCCGCCATGGCAAAGGACATGGCGATGCGGTGGTCGTGGTGGCACTGGATCTCGCCGCCGGTGAGCCGGCCGCCCTGGATGACGATGCCGTCGGCGGTGGGCCGGGCGTCGATGCCGCAGGCGACCAGCCCGTCGGCCATCACCTGGATGCGGTCGCTCTCCTTCACGCGCAGCTCCTCGGCCCCGGTAAGCACGGTCTCCCCTTCCGCGCAGGCCGCAGCCACGAACAGGGCGGGGAATTCGTCGATGGCCAGCGGGACCAGTTCCTCGGGGATGCGGATGCCGCGCAAGGGCGCGCTGCGCACCGTGAGGTCGGCCACCGGCTCGCCACCCACCTCGCGCTCGTTGCTGACGCGGATGTCCGCCCCCATCAGGCGCAGGATGTCGATCACGCCGGTGCGCGTGGGGTTCATGCCCACGTGTTCCAGGGTCAGCTCGGAGCCCTCGGCGATGGAGGCGCCGACCAGGAAGAAGGCCGCCGAGGAGATGTCGGCCGGCACGTCGATGCGCGCCGCGCGCAGCCGCCCGCCGCCGGTCAGGCACACGCGGTTGCCCTCGCGGCGCACCGCGTAGCTGAAGCCGCTGAGCATGCGCTCGGTGTGATCGCGGGTGGGCGCGGGCTCGGTGACGCAGGTCTCGCCCTGGGCGTAGAGCCCGGCCAGCAGCACGCAGGATTTGACCTGGGCGCTGGCCACCGGCATGCGGTAGTCGATGCCCGCGAGCTGCCGGCCGCCGCGCACGCGCAGCGGCGGCGTGCCGCCCTCCTCCGTGGCCACGCTGGCGCCCATCTCGGTGAGCGGGTCGGTGACGCGGCGCATGGGCCGGCGCGACAGGGAGACATCGCCGGTCATGGTCACGTCGAAGGCCTGGCCGGCCATGAGTCCGGCCATCAGGCGCATGGAGGTGCCGGAGTTGCCCATGTAGAGCTCGCCGACGGGTGGTTTGAGACCGTGCAGGCCGACGCCGTGGATGGTCACGTTGCCGTCCATCGGGCCTTCGATCTGCACGCCCATGCTGCGGAAGGCGTTGAGGGTGGCGAGGCAGTCCTCGCCCTGCAGGAAGCCGCTCACCTCGGTGACGCCCTCGGCCAGCGAGCCCAGCATGATGGACCGGTGGGAGATGGACTTGTCGCCCGGCACGCGGATACGCCCCTTGAGACGGCCACCGCCCTGCAGCTTGAATCGAATCTCGTTGCTCATGGTTGAATCGGGTTTCCTGTAGCAGCGTCTGTCACGGCAGACGGTTATCCGCAGAATCGGTCCCGTGCCGCCTTGGCGCGGGTGAAGATCTCGAGCAGGGCCTCGCCGTCGGCCGCCTCGATGGCGTCCTCGATCAGGCGCAGGTCTTCCTTGTAACGGGCCATCATGTCCAGCAGGGCCGAGCGGTTGGCGAGGCAGATGTCGCGCCACATCACCGGATCGCTGGAGGCGATGCGGGTGAAGTCGCGAAAGCCGCCGGCGGCATAGCGGAAGATCTCGTCGTTGTCGCGCATGCGCGCGAGGCTGTCCACCAGGCCGAAGGCCAGCATGTGCGGCAGGTGGCTGGTGGCGGCCAGCACCTCGTCGTGATGGGCCACCGACATGGATTCGACCACGGCACCGGCCGTCTCCCACATGGCGCGCACGCGGGCCACCGCCTGCTCGCCACTCGTGGCCAGCGGGGTGAGAATCACCCGCCGCCCCTGGTACAGCGTGGCGAAGGCCGCCTCCACCCCGCTCTGCTCGGTGCCGGCGATGGGATGCCCCGGCACGAAGCCGGCCGGCAGCTCACCCCAGGCGGCCTGGGCGTCCAGCACCACGCTGGCCTTGGCGCTGCCCACGTCGGTGACGACCGCCTCCGGCGACAGCCCGGGGCGCATCGCCGCGAACACGGCGCGCATGGCCCCCAGCGGCACGGCCACCAGCACCATGTCCGCCCCCGTCACGGCCTCTGCCGGGTCGTGCGTGTAGCGGTCGATCACACCCAGCGCCACCGCACGGTCGAGGTTGGCCTGGTTGCGTCCGCAGCCCACTACCTCGCGGCAGGCGCCGCCCTGGCGCAGGGCCAGTGCCAGCGACCCGCCGATAAGACCGACGCCAATGATGGCCAGGCGTTCGATCATGCGCCGCGCACCTTCGCCAGGGCCGCCAGCACGCGTTCGTTCTGCTTGCTCGTGCCCACGGTGACACGCAGGTGGTTCGGCAGGCCATAGTTGCCCACGGGGCGCACGATCACGCCCTCGCGCAGCAGGGCCTGGTAGACACCGCCGGCGTCCGCCCCGACGTCGATGCAGAGGAAGTTGCCGACGGAGGGGATATAGCCCCAGCCGCGCGCCTCGCAGCCGGCCACCAGCTGGGCCAGGCCCTCGCGGTTGACCCGCACGCTCTCGGCCACGTGTTCGCGGTCGCCGAGCGCAGCCACGGCCGCGGCCTGGGCGATGAGGCTGGTGTTGAAGGGTTGGCGCACGCGGTTGAGCACGTCGGCCACCTGCGGGCTGGAGACCGCGTAGCCGATGCGCAGGCCGGCCAGGCCATAGATCTTGGAGAAGGTACGCGTGACGATCAGGTTCGGGTAGCGCCCGACCCAGGCCATGCCGTCCGGGTAGGCGGCCTCCTCCACGTATTCGAAGTAGGCCTCGTCCAGCACCACGATCACCGATTCCGGCACGAGGTCGAGAAACGCCTCCAGCGCGTCGCGGGTCAGCCAGGTGCCCGTGGGGTTGTTCGGGTTGGCGATGAAGATCACGCGCGTCTCCGCGTTGATCAGGTCCGCGATGGCGTCCAGATCGTGACCGTGCGGCATGGCGTGGTCGGCCGGATTGGCGCGGGCCACGCGGGCGGTGGCGCCCACCGCCTGGGTGACGATGGGATACACGGCAAAGGCGTGTTCGGAGAAGATGGCCTCGCGCCCGGGTGCCAGCCAGGCCCGCGCCACCAGCTCCAGAATCTCGTTGGAGCCGTTGCCCAGGGTGATCTGCGCCGGGCCCGCCCCGGTGTGCGTCGCCAGGGCCGCCTTGAGCGCAAAGCCGTTGCCGTCCGGGTAGAAGGAGATGCCCTCGATCACGCCGCGCGCGGCGTCCATGGCCCGCAGGCTCGGGCCCAGCGGGTTCTCGTTGGAGGCGAGCTTCACCGAGCCGGTGATGCCCAGCTCGCGCTCCAGCTCCTCGATGGGCTTGCCCGGCTGGTACGGGGTCAGCTGTCTCACGCCCGGCAGGGCCAGTTCGATGTAGTCACAGGTCACGTTATCGATACCTCGAAAGCCCGACCGCCGCCCGGAGGCGGCGGTCGGTGGAAAATCCTGCATGCCGCCGCCTAGAGCACCGCGTGCGGGTAGGAACCCAGCACCTTCACCAGATCGGCCTCCCCGCGCAGTGCGGCCAGCGCCTCCCTGAGCTTCGGCTCGCTGGCGTGGCCCTCCACATCCAGGAAGAAGACGTACTCCCAGTTCACGCAGTGCGAGGGGCGCGACTCGATGCGCGTCATGCTCACGCCGGCGCGGGCCAGGGGCTCCAACAGGCGGTACAGCGAGCCCGGACGGTTGCGCATGGAGACCAGCAGCGAGGTCTTGTCGCGCCCGCTGGGCGCCACCGACTGGCGGCCGATGACTAGAAAGCGCGTGGTGTTGTCCGGGTGATCCTCGATGTTGCGCTGCAGGATCGCCAGGCCATAGGGCTCGGCCGCGGTCTCGCCGGCGATGGCCGCGGCACCGCTCTCCCTGCTCGCCCGGCGCGCGGCCTCGGCGTTGCTGTTCACCGCAATCCGCTCGGCCTGCGGCAGGTGCGCATCCAGCCACTCGCGGCACTGCGCCAGCGACTGCGCATGCGAGTACACACGCTCGACCTGCTCGATCTGGACATCCTGCCCGAGCAGGTGCTGATGGATACGCAGCTCGACCTCGCCGCAGATCTTCAGCGGCGATTCCATGAACATGTCCAGGGTGTGGTTGACCACGCCCTCAGTGGAATTCTCGATCGGCACCACGCCGTACTGGCAGCCGCCGGACTCCACCTCGCGGAAGACCTCGTCGATCGCGCCCAGCGGCGTGGTGCTCACGGAATGGCCGAAATGCTTGTAGGCCGCCGCCTGGGTGAAGGTCCCCTCGGGGCCCAGATAGGCGATATTGAGCGGCTGCTCCAGGGCCAGGCAGGCGGACATGACCTCGCGAAACAGCCGCGCCATCTCCTCGCCCGACAGCGGCCCCGGGTTGTCGTCGCGCACCTTGCGCAGGATCTGCGCCTCACGCTCGGGGCGGTAGAACTCCACATCCACACCCGGCTCGGCCTCGCGCTTCACGCGCGCCACGTCCTGGGCACAGCGCGCGCGCTCGCTGATGAGCGTGAGCAGCTCGGCATCGATGGCATCGATGCGTTCGCGTATCGGCTTGAGCGGATCCTGATCGGTCATGCGTTCTTCTTAGATTACTCGGACGTTCATTACACCGTCGATGCGACGTATGGTCTCCACCACCTCGTCATCGATCCCGCTTTCCACGTCGACCAGGGTATAGGCCAGCTCACCCTTCGACTCGTTGAGCATGTGGACGATGTTCAGCCCACCGCGCCCGAGGTCGTGCGAGATCTGTCCCACCATGTCGGGCCGGTTGGCGTTCACCACCGCCAGGCGCGCCGCACCCTGTCGCGGCAACACCACCTGCGGGAAATTCACCGCGTTGACGATGTTGCCGTTCTCCAGGTAGTCGCGCAGCTGTTCGGCCACCATCACCGCGCAGTTGTCCTCCGCCTCTGCGGTGGAGGCGCCCAGGTGCGGCAGGGCAATCACGCCCGGACGTCCCTGCAGGTGGCTGGCGGGAAAGTCGCAGACATAGGCATGCACCCGGCCCGCCTCGATCGCCTCCAGCACGGCCGCCTCGTCCACGATACCGGGCCGCGCGAAGTTGAGGATCACCACCCCCTCGCGCATGTCACGCAGGCGTTCGCGGCTGATCATGTGCCGGGTGGCCTCGACCAGCGGCACGTGAAAGGTGACGAAATCGGCGCGCGTGAGCACCTCCGCCACCGTGGTGGCCTGCTCCACGTCGGAGGACAGCTGCCAGGCGCGTTCCACCGTGATGCGCGGATCATAGCCGATCACGCGCATGCCCAGCGCACGTGCGGCATTGGCCACCTGCACGCCGATGGCCCCCAGGCCGATGACGCCGAGCACGCGCCCCGGCAGCTCGAAGCCGGCGAACTGCTTCTTGCCCGCCTCCACCTCGCGATGAATCGCCTCGTCGCTGCCGGCCAGCTGTCGCGCATAGTCCCAGGCCGGGCAGAGGTTGCGCGCGGCGATCAGCATGCCGGCGATCACCAGTTCCTTCACCGCGTTGGCGTTCGCTCCCGGGGCGTTGAACACCGGGATGCCCAGGGCGCTCAGGCGCTCCACCGGGATGTTGTTCACGCCGGCGCCCGCCCGGCCCACGGCCTTGAGGCCCGGCGGGATATCCATGGCGTGCATGTCGAAGGAACGCAGCAGGATGGCGTCGGGGTTGGTGAAGTCCGAGGCCACCTCGTAGCGCTCGCGCGGCAGGCGCTCGAGCCCCTTCACCGAGATGTTGTTGAGCGTGCGTACCTTGAACATGGCCTGCCCCCGCCCGGCCCGCTGCCGTCAGCCGCAGCGCTGCTCGAAGTCGGCCATGAACTCGACCAGCCGATCGACGCCCGCCTCCGGCATGGCGTTGTAGATGCTCGCGCGCATGCCGCCCACCGAGCGATGGCCCTTGAGGGTGAGCAGACCGATCTCCCGGGCCTCGCTCAGGAACTGCGCATCCAGTGAGGGATCTGCCAGCGTGAAGGGCACGTTCATCCAGGAGCGCGAGGCCGGCTCGACCGGGTTGGCGTAGAACGGTGAATTGTCGATGGCCGCATACAGCTTGTCCGCCTTGCGGCGGTTGATCTCGGCCATGGCCGGCAGGCCGCCCTGCTCGCGGATCCACTCGAACACCAGCCCCGCCAGGTACCAGGCGTAGGTCGGCGGCGTGTTGTACATGGAGTCGTTCTCGGCGTGCACGGCGTAATCGAACATGGTCGGCGTGCCGGGCAGGGTCTCGCCGATCAGGTCCTCGCGCACGATCACCAGCGTGAGCCCGGCCGGACCGACATTCTTCTGCGCACCGGCGTAGATCAGGCCGAACTTCGACACATCGATGGGCCGGGAGAGGATGGTCGAGGACATGTCGGCCACCAGCGGCACGTCACCGGTCTCGGGGATCCACGAGAACTCCACGCCGCCGATGGTCTCGTTGGGCGTGTAGTGCAGGTAGGCCGCCTCGGGGTTCGTCTGCCAGGTCGCGAAGGCCGGCACGCTGTTGAAACCGTCCGCCTCGCTGCTCGCCACCACGTTCACCTCGCCGTAGCGTTTTGCCTCGGCGATGGCCTTCTTCGACCAGGCCCCGGTATTGACGTAGTCGGCACCCTTCTTCCCGCGCAGCAGGTTCATCGGCACCATGGCGAACTGGGCGCTGGCCCCGCCCTGCAGGAACAGCACCTTGTAATTGGCGGGAATACCCATGATCTCGCGCAGGGTGGCCTCGGCCTGCTCGGCGATGGACATGTATTCCTTGCCGCGATGGCTCATCTCCATCACGGACATGCCGCTGCCCTGCCAGTCCAGCATCTCGTCGCGTGCGCGCTGAAGCACGGCTTCCGGCAGCATGGCCGGCCCGGCACTGAAGTTATAGGGTCGTGACATCGTGTGTCTCGTCAATCCGTCCAGTTGGGAAATCAGTCTTCGTCGCCGCGCCCGGCATCGGCAGACGCGTCGTCATCGTTGTCGGTCTCCGGCGCATCGACGTCCTCGTCCGACTCGTCCTCGTCGTCCTCGCCCTGCAGGCGCTCGATGCGTTCGACCTCGACCAGCTGCTCGTCCTCGCCCAGGCGGATGAGCATCACGCCCTGGGTGTTGCGGCCCATGCGGGAGACACCGGCCACGGCGGTGCGCACCAGCACGCCGCCGTTGGTGATGAGCATGATCTCGTCTTCCTCGCCGACCAGGGTGGCGCCCACCAGCTGACCGTTGCGCTCGGTGGTGGCGATGGCCTTCACGCCCTGCCCGCCACGGCCCTGCTGCGGGAATTCGCTGACCGGGGTGCGCTTGCCGTAGCCGTTCTCGGTGCCGACCAGCACGTCCCAGTCGCCGGAGACGATGATGAGCGAGCGCACGCGCTCGTCCTTGCCGATGCGGCTGCCGCGCACGCCGCAGGCGGTGCGGCCCATCGGGCGCACGTCCTGCTCGTTGAAGCGGATGGCCTTGCCGCCGCTGGAGAACAGCATCACGTCGCGCTCGCCCTCCGTGATCGCCACGCCGATGAGCTGGTCGCCGTCGCGCAGGTCCACGGCGATGCTGCCGCTGGAGCGCGGGCGCGAGAAGTCCACCAGCGGGGTCTTCTTCACCACGCCGCTGGCCGTCGCCATGAAGACGTACTCGCCCTCGGTGAACTCGCGGATCGGCAGCACGGCGTTGATGCGCTCGTCCGGCTCCAGCGGCAGCAGGTTGTTGATCGGCTTGCCGCGCGCGGTGCGGCTGGCCTGCGGCAGCTGGTAGACCTTGAGCCAGTAGACCCGGCCGCGGCTGGAGAAGCAGAGAATGGTGTCGTGGGTGTTGGCCACGAACAGCTTGTCGATGAAGTCCTCTTCCTTCATGGCCGTGGCCGCCTTGCCGCGCCCGCCGCGCTTCTGCGAGCGGTAGTCGGTGAGCGGCTGGGCCTTGGCGTAACCCGCATGCGACAGGGTCACCACCACGTCCTCTTCGGAGATGAGGTCTTCCAGCGAGAGGTCTTCGTAGCTCTGCACGATCTCGGTACGGCGCGTATCGCCGTACTGGTCGCGGATCTCGATGAGCTCGTCGCGGATCACTTCCATGAGGCGGTTCGGGTCGGCGAGGATGGCGAGCAGGCCCTTGATCTTCTCCAGCAGCTCGGCGTATTCGCTGACGATCTTGTCCTGCTCCAGCCCGGTGAGGCGGTGCAGGCGCATGTCCAGGATGGCCTGGGCCTGGGCCTCGGAGAGGTGGTAGCCGTCGTCCAGCAGGCCGAAGCCGGGCGCCAGGTCCTCGGGACGCGAGTCCTCGGCGCGTTCCAGCATGGCCGTGACCATGCCCGGCGCCCAGGCGCGCGCCACCAGCGCGGCCTTGGCCTCGGCCGGGTTCGGCGACCGCTTGATGAGCTCGATGACCTCGTCGATGTTGGCCAGCGCCACGGCCAGGCCTTCCAGCACGTGGGCGCGTTCTCGCGCCTTGCGCAGGTCGTAGATGGTGCGCCGCGTCACCACCTCGCGGCGGTGGCGGATGAAGGCCTCGAGGATCTGCTTCAGGTCGAGCAGCCGGGGCTGCCCGTCGACCAGCGCCACCATGTTGATGCCGAACACATTCTGCATCTGGGTGTGCTGGTAGAGGTTGTTCAGGATGACTTCGGAGACCTCGCCGCGCTTGAGCTCGATGACCATGCGCATGCCGTCCTTGTCGGACTCGTCGCGCAGCTCCGAGATGCCCTCGAGCTTCTTCTCCTTCACCAGCTCGGCGATCTTCTCCAGCAGGCGGGCCTTGTTGACCTGGTAGGGCAGCTCGGTGACGACGATGCTCTCGCGGCCGGTCTTCTCGTCGGTCTCGACGTGGGCGCGGGCACGCAGGTAGATGCGGCCGCGGCCGGTGCGGTAGGCCTCGTGGATGCCCCGCGCGCCGTTGATGATCCCGGCGGTGGGCATGTCGGGGCCCGGCAGGTGCTCCATCAGCCCCGCGATGTCGATGGTGGGGTCGTCGATCAGCGCCACGCAGGCGTTGACCACCTCGGTGAGGTTGTGCGGCGGGATGTTGGTGGCCATGCCCACCGCGATCCCGGCCGAGCCGTTGACCAGCAGGTGGGGCACGCGGGCCGGCAGCACCGCCGGCTCGTGCTCGGAGCCGTCGTAGTTGGCGACGAAGTCGACCGTCTCCTTGTCGATGTCGGCCAGCAGCTCGTGGGCGATCTTCGCCATGCGCACTTCGGTGTAACGCATGGCCGCCGGGGAGTCGCCGTCCACCGAGCCGAAGTTGCCCTGCCCGTCGACCAGCATGTAGCGCATGGAGAAGGGCTGGGCCATGCGCACGATGGTGTCGTAGACGGCGGTGTCGCCGTGCGGGTGGTACTTACCGATGACGTCACCGACCACGCGCGCGGACTTCTTGTACGGCTTGTTCCAGTCGTTGCCGAGCTGGCTCATGGCGTAGAGCACGCGCCGGTGCACCGGCTTGAGCCCGTCGCGCACATCGGGGAGCGCCCGCCCGATGATTACGCTCATGGCGTAATCCAGGTAGGACTGGCGCATTTCGTCTTCGAGATTTACGGAGAGGACTTCTTTGGCGAATTCGGCCATCGTTGGGGATCAGCTCGATTGGCTTATTTGATTATGAAGCGGAAATCCTACCATACGCCGCCCACTACGTCATTGGATGAAAAACGCCTCAGATCGACGCTCAGGGCGTCTGAGCGCGGACGAACCGCGAAATAACCCCCGACCGGGCGCCGGCCGGATCAGCGCAGACCCATCAGCCGGGCCATCTTCTCCGCGTCCGGGCGCTCCACCACACCGCGCTCGGTGACGATGGCGTCCACCAGCCCGGCGGGGGTGACGTCGAAGGCCGGGTTCCAGGCCCCCGCCCCCTCGGCCGCCACCCGCTGGCCGGCCAGCGACAGCACCTCGTCCTCGGCACGCTGCTCGATGGGGATGTCGGCCCCCGTGGGGGTACCCATGTCCACGGTGCTGGTCGGCGCCACCACCATGAACTTCACGCCGTGGTGACGGGCATTCACCGCCAGGCTGTAGGTGCCGATCTTGTTGGCCACATCGCCATTCGCAGCGATGCGGTCCGAGCCCACGATCACCCAGGAGACCCGGCCCTCGCGCAGCAGGCTGGCCGCCGCCCCCTCGCAGATGAGCTTGACCGGGATGCCGTCCTCCACCAGCTCCCAGGCGGTGAGGCGCGAGCCCTGCAACCACGGGCGGGTCTCGTCGGCATAGACCTGGCCGATGCCGCCGCGGGCCACGGCACTGCGAATCACACCCAGTGCCGTGCCGTAACCGCCGGTGGCGAGCGAGCCGGTGTTGCAGTGGGTGATGAGATCACCGCCCGCGATCAGTGCCGCCCCCAGTTCGCCCATACGGTAATTGGCCGCGATGTCCTCCTCGTGGATACGCTGCGCCTCGGCCAGCAGGGCCGGTTCCGGGTCAGCGCCTTCTTCCAGCACGTCGATGACGGTCTTCATGCGGTCCAGCGCCCAGAAGAGGTTCACCGCCGTGGGCCGCGAGGCCGCCAGGGCCTCGATGTCGGCGGCGATGGCCTCGCGCCAGCCGGCGCCGGCCTCGGCAAAGCGGCGGCGGGCACCGAGCACCACGCCATAGGCGGCCGCGATGCCGATGGCCGGTGCACCGCGCACCACCATGTCGCGAATGGCCTGGGCGATCTCGTCCACGTCCTCATAGGCGTTGAACTGGGAGCGCGCCGGCAGCAGGCGCTGGTCCAGCAGTTCCAGGTGGTTGTCATGCCAGCGCACGGCGCGTACGGTATCGAGACGGGTTTCGGCAGTCATGGCGGTCTTCAGGGGCAGGAGATGTCAGTTCCCCCAGTATCGCAAAGCCGCGAGCTGCTTGCACGTGCAGACGGTTCCCTGCAACCAACAACAGATCACAGAGGAACGGCCATGTTCGGCACCGATCTGAATATCGATTTCAACGCCCTGCTAGAGCAGTACCTCATCCCCTGGGGCATCAAGCTCGCCCTCGCCCTGGCCATCCTGCTCATCGGCCTGTGGGTCGTGCGCATCGTGGTGAAGATGGCGCGACGGGTGATGAGCCGTGCCGGTGCCGACCCCATGCTGAGCAGCTTCCTCGGCTCCATACTGAAGGGCCTGCTGCTCATCGCCGTGGTCATCGCCGCCCTGGACCAGGTCGGCGTGCAGACCACCTCGCTGATCGCCGTGCTCGGTGCCGCCGGCCTGGCCGTCGGCCTCGCCCTGCAGGGCTCGCTGTCGAACTTCGCCGCCGGCATCATGCTCGTCGTCTTCAAGCCCTTCAAGGTGGGCGACTTCATCGAGGCGGCCGGCACCGCCGGCATCGTCGAGGAGATCCGCATCTTCAACTCGGTGGTGTACTCGCCCGACAACCGCGAGATCACCATTCCCAACGGGCAGATCTACAACGGCGTGATCGTCAACGTCACCGCCCGTCCGCAGCGACGCATCGACCTCGTGGTCGGCATCAGCTACGACGACGACATCCGCAAGGCCCGCGAGATCGTGGAGACCATCCTCCGCAGCGACGAGCGCGTACTGCAGGACCCGGAGCCCACGGTCGGGGTGATGGACCTGGCCGACAGCAGCATCAACCTCTATGTGCGCCCCTGGGTGAACAGCGCCGACTTCTGGACGGTCCGCGGCGACCTGCTGGAGCGCATCAAGACCGAATTCGACGCCGCCGGCATCACCATCCCCTTCCCGCAGAGCGAGATCACGGTGCGCCAGACCGGCTGATCGCCGCCCGCCCCCGTCGACCGCCGCTTGCGGTGGCCGGCGCCTCGCAGCTATCTTTCGCGCATGCAGACCATCGATACGCTAATCCACGCCCGCTGGGTGATCCCGGTCGAGCCCCAGGGGCTCGTGCTGGAAAACCACGCCGTCGCCATCCACCAGGGGCGCATCCTGGACATCCTCCCCTCGGCCGAGGCGCGCACGCGCTACAGCGGCACCGTGGTGAAGGAGCTGCCCGACCACGCCCTCCTCCCCGGCTTCGTCAACGCCCACACCCATGCCGCCATGACCCTGCTGCGCGGGCTGGCCGACGACCTGCCGCTGCTGGAATGGCTCAAGGGCCACATCTGGCCGGCCGAGTCGCGCTGGGTGAGCGAGGAGTTCGTGCACGACGGCACCCAGCTCGCCATCGCCGAGATGCTGCGCGGCGGCATCACCTGCTTCAACGACATGTACTTCTTCCCGGACGTGACGGCGCGCGCCGCCATCCATGCCGGCATGCGCAGCGCCATCGGCCTGATCGTCATCGACTTCCCCAGCGCCTGGGCGGCGGATGCCGACGACTACCTCGCCAAGGGCCTGGCCCTGCGCGATGCGCACAAGGGCGAGACGCTGATCAGCACCACGCTCGCACCGCACGCGCCCTACACCGTCTCCGACGAGCCGCTCAGGCGCATCGCCACCTTCGCCAACGAACTCGAGCTGCCCATCCACATCCACCTGCACGAGACCGCCGGCGAGGTGGAACAGGCCATGGCCGCCAGCGGCAAGCGCCCACTGGAACGCCTGCAGGACCTGGGCCTGGTCACCCCCAACCTCACCGCCGTGCACATGACCCAGCTCACCGACGACGAGATCGAGCTGCTGGCGCAGACCGGGGCCCACGTCATCCACTGCCCGGAGTCCAACCTCAAGCTCGGCAGCGGCTTCTGCCCGGTGGCCGACCTGCGAGCCGCGGGCGTGAACGTCGCCATCGGCACGGACGGCACGGCCAGCAACAACGATCTCGACATGCTCGGCGAGATGCGCACCGCCGCCTACCTGGCCAAGGGTGTCAAGCGCGATCCGGCCGTGCTGCCGGCCGCCGAGGTCCTGTACATGGCCACCCTGGGCGGCGCACGCGCCCTGGGCCTGGGCGAGCGCACCGGCAGCCTCGAGATCGGCAAGGAGGCCGACATCACCGCCATCCATCTCGGTGACATCGAGACCCAGCCCCTCTACCACCCGGTTTCGCAGATCGTCTACGCCGGCGGGCGCGACAAGGTCAGCGACGTCTGGGTGGCCGGCCGGCATCTTCTCAAGGACCGCGCCCTCACCACCCTCGACGAGGAGACCCTGTGCCGCAAGGCCGGCGCCTGGCGCAAGCGCATACACGGCGCGTGAGCACCACACGGGCAGCTGGTACACTGTCTGCCTGACTCATGGCTCCCAAGGATCGCCCGCGCATGAACGACAGCGCCCTCAACGTCGATCACAACGAAATCAGCAAGTTCGAGGAACTGGCCCACCGCTGGTGGGATCCGGACAGCGAATTCAAGCCGCTGCACGACATCAACCCCCTGCGCCTGGATTACATCGACGCGCGTGCCCGCATTGCCGGCAAGCAGGTGCTCGACGTGGGCTGCGGCGGCGGCATCCTCGCCGAGAGCATGGCCCGGCGCGGCGCCGAGGTCACGGGCATCGACATGGGCGAGACCCCGCTGTCGGTGGCAAGGCTGCACATGCTCGAATCCGGCGTGAAGGTCGACTACCGGCGCATCACCGCCGAGGAACTGGCCGCAGAGCGCCCGGCCTCCTTCGACGTGGTCACCTGCATGGAGATGCTCGAGCACGTCCCCGACCCGGGCTCGGTGATCGCCGCCTGCGCGCGCCTGGTCAGGCCCGGCGGGCACGTCTTCTTCTCCACCATCAATCGCAATCCCAAGGCCTTCCTCTTCGCCATCGTCGGTGCGGAGTACGTGCTGAACATGCTGCCGAAGGGCACGCACGAGTTCGCCAAGTTCATCCGCCCCTCGGAACTCGCGGGCTGGGCGCGCGCCGCCGAGCTGGACGTGCAGGACATCACGGGCATGACCTACAACCCGCTGACGAAGCACTACCGCCTGGGGCGCGACGTGGACGTCAACTACCTGATGTACACGCGCAAGGACTGAGACATGGCGCAAGCGATCCGCACCGTGCTCTTCGACCTGGACGGCACCCTGCTCGACACGGCCCCGGACATGGCCGCCGCCCTCAACGCGGTGCTCACCGAGGAAGGCTTCCCGCAGCTGCCCTTCGAGCACATCCGCAACCACGTCTCGCACGGCAGCAGCGCGCTGGTGGAACTGGGATTCGGCCGGGAACAGGCCGAGGCCGATTTCCTGCGCCGGCGCCAGCGCTTTCTCGACATCTACAACGAGAACCTGCACCTGGACACCGAGCTGTTCCCGGGCATGGCCAGCCTGCTGGCCTATATCGAGCGCCACGGCATGAACTGGGGCGTGGTGACCAACAAGCCGGCCTTTCTCACCGATCCGCTGATGGCCTCTCTGGGATTGACCCCGCGCGCCGCCTGCATCGTCAGCGGCGATACCACCGACGAGCGCAAACCCCATCCCAAGCCCATGCTGCATGCCTGCGAACTGGCGGGCTCCAGCGCCGGCGAATGCCTGTACGTGGGGGACGCCAGCCGCGACATCGAGGCCGGCCGCCGCGCCGGCATGGCCACCCTGGTCGCGCTCTATGGCTACATCGACGAATTCCAGAAGCCCGAGGAATGGGGTGCGGACGGCATGATCAACGAGCCGCGCGAGATCCTCGACTGGCTGCTCGAGGCCGATCCGCAACGGGCCGCCCTGTCATGATGGAGCGTCTGGCGCAGCTCGATCCGCTCCTGCTCATCAGCGCCGGCATCGCCCTGCTCGCCGGGCTGCTCATCGGCTACCTGATTGCCCACCTGCGCGCCCATCGCCAGCAGCTCGAACAGCACAACCAGATCACGCGCCTGAGCACCGAACTCGAACACGAGCGGGCCGGCAGCGCCGAGAAGATCGCCCTGCTCGACGAGGCCCGCAAGCAGCTGGCCGACTCCTTCGCCGCCCTCTCCAGCCAGGCCCTGAAGCACAACAACGAGGAGTTCCTGCGCCTGGCGCGCGAGAATCTCAAGCAGTTCCAGAACCAGGCGAAGTCCGAGCTGGACCAGAAGGAAAAGTCCTTCGAGACGCTGATCAGGCCCATCCGCGAAACGCTGGAGAAGACCGAGCGCGAGCTGCGGCAGATGGAAAAGGAACGTCAGCAGGCCTTCGGCTCCATCAGCGAGCACCTGAAGCAGGTGGCCAACGACCACCAGCAGCTGCGCATGGAGACCCAGAACCTGGTGAAGGCGCTGCGCCGGCCCGAGGTACGTGGCCAGTGGGGGGAACTCACGCTGCGGCGGCTGGCCGAGCTGGCCGGCATGGTCGACCACTGCGACTTCTACGAGCAGGAACACCGCGCGGGCGAGGACGGCGCCATGCGCCCCGACATGATCGTGCGCATGCCGGACAACCGCGAGCTGGTGGTGGACGCCAAGACCTCACTGGATGCCTACCTCGCCGCCATGGAGACCGACGACGAACGCGAGCGGGCCGAGCACCTCAAGCGCCATGCGCGCAAGATGCGCGAGCGCATGAAGGAACTGGCGAGCAAGGCCTACTGGACCCAGTTCAAGAACTCGCCGGACTTCGTCATCCTGTTCATCCCAGGCGAGCAGTTCCTCTCCGCCGCGCTGGAAAACGACCCCGCCCTGCTGGAGGACTCGCTGGCCAACCGCGTGATCCTCTCCACACCCAACACCCTGATCGCGCTGCTGCGCGCCGTGGCCTTCGGCTGGCGCCAGCAGGCCGTGGCGGAGAATGCCGAACGCATCCGCGAGCTCGGCGAGGACCTCTACAAGCGCATCGGCACCTTCACCGAGCACATGAGCCGCATGGGGCGCCAGCTCGGCTCCACGGTGGAGAGCTACAACAAGGCGGTGGGTTCGCTGGAACGCAACGTGATGCCGGGCGCACGCAAGTTCACCGAGCTCGGCATCCATGCGAAGAAGGATGTCACCGAGCTGGAACCCCTGGAATCCGGTGTGCGCCTGCCGCCGGAATAGACGAGCCGTTCAGCCATGTCCGACGATCAGCGCGAATACCCACGCATGTCGATGTGCTTCAGCGTCGAGGTGCGTTACGAGGACCAGCCGCCGCAGGTCCTCTGCACCCGCGACCTGAGCCACGGCGGCGCCTTCATTCTCAAGGGCGAGGCCCCGCTGCCGCCGGCCGGCGCGCTGATCACCGTCAAGGCACAGAAGCCGGAAGGTGACGGCGCCGACACCCCGGTCATCCGCGCGCGCGTGGTGCGCCGCAGCGAGGAAGGCATCGCCGTGCAGTTCATCAGCTGACCATGTACCTGCTGCAGACCCTGGGGCTGTTCGTGCTCACGGCAGTGGCCGAGATCGTGGGCTGCTACCTGCCCTACCTGTGGCTGAAGAAGGACGGCCCGGCCTGGCTGCTGATCCCCGCGGCGCTGAGCCTCGCCCTGTTCGCCTGGCTGCTTTCGCTGCACCCAACCGATGCTGCCCGGGTCTACGCCGCCTATGGCGGCGTGTACGTGAGCATCGCCATCCTCTGGCTCTGGCTCATCGACGGGGCCCAGCCGACGCGCTGGGACCTCGTCGGCATCGCACTCTCCCTGGCAGGCATGGCCGTCATCATGCTCGGCGCACGCCAGACCTGAGACGGGCCCTAGTCGTACTCCCTGTCCTTCCACTGCCGAATGGCGTAGAACACCTCGCGCGCACCCTGCAGCGGCTGCCCGGCACGTGCCTCGGCCGCCGCGATCACCGTCGGCGCCTCCAGGCGCATGAAGGGATTGGTCGCCAGCTCCTCGGCCAGGATCGAGGGCACGGTGGGCCGGCCATCGTGGCGCAGCGCCAGCGCCGCCTCCTCGCGCGCCAGCAGGGCCACGTTGTCGGGTTCCACCCACTTGGCAAAGCCGAGGTTGTCCAGCGTGTACTCGTGCGCGCAGTAGATGCGCGTATCGGCGGGCAGCTTGGCGATGCGCTGCAGGGAATCGGCAAGCTGCTCGTGGGTGCCGTCGAACACCCGCCCGCAGCCGCCGGCGAACAGGGTGTCGCCGCAGAACAATGCACCGTCGCCGTAATAGGCGATGTGGCCGGCGGTATGCCCCGGTACGTCCAGCACCTCGAAGCGGGCGCCGACGGCGCGCAGCTCCACCACGTCACCCTGCTTCAGCCGCACGTCGATGTGCGGGATGCGCTCGCGCGCCGGACCATAGACGGTGAGCAGCGGGAACCGGTGCTTGAGCTCGGCCACTCCGCCCACGTGATCGGCATGATGATGCGTGATGAGTATCGCCACCGGCTCGAGACGTTCACGCTCCAGCGCCGCCAGCACCGGGGCGGCATCGCCCGGATCGACGATGGCGACATGGCGGCGACCGGTATCGCAGACGAACCAGATGTAGTTGTCGTTGAAGGCGGGGACCGGAAAGATCGACAACGAGGACATGTACGGCCTAGTTCGATTCGTCCAGGGCGCGCTGCACGGTATCGCGCGTGCCTTCGACCGCACCCTTGAGGTGCTCGCTCACGGTCTTCTCCTCGAAGGGGTTGGCATAGATCGGCCGGTCACGCCCGATGTTCACGCCAAACCACAGCCCCAGCAGCAGACCGACCACGATACCCAGTACCAGACCCTTCAACCATTTCATGTATATCCCTCCAAAAATCAGCCCTTGTGGTGAATGGTTGGATTTTAGGGATAATAAGCCGCTCTGCCCACTCGAATCCGTCACATGGCACGCATCGACCGACCGACCCGCCAGGCCTACCGCGCCTGCATGCGCACCGCCCGCGGGCATTACGAGAACTTTCCCGTGGCCTCCTGGCTGCTGCCGCGCCCCATTCGCCACCCGGTGGCGGCGATCTATACCTTCGCCCGCCGCGCCGACGACCTGGCCGACGAAGGAACGCGCCCGGACGACGAGCGCCTGCGCGCACTGGATGCCATGGGGACCGCAGTCGATGCCGCCGCGCGGGGCGAAGCCAGTGACGACCCGCTGTACCTGGCGCTGGCCGATGCCATCCCCCGCCACGGCCTGCCGGTATCGCTGTTCCACGACCTGCTCGATGCCTTCCGCCAGGACGTGACCAAGAAACGCTATGCCGACTTCGGCGAGGTGATGCAGTACTGCCGCCGTTCGGCCAACCCGGTCGGCCGCCTGCTGCTGCACCTCACGGGCAACGCCGAGGAAAAGAACCTGGCGCTGAGCGACGGTGTCTGCAGCGCCCTGCAGCTCATCAACTTCTACCAGGACCTGGTACAGGACTACGAGGAACTGGGGCGCATCTACCTGCCGCAGGACGAGATGGAGAAATACGGCGTGACCGAGGCGCATCTTCGCGAACGCCGCTCGGACGTGGCCATGCGCCGGCTCATGCAGCACCAGTTCCAGCGCGCCGACCGCATGCTGCGCGCCGGGGCCCCGCTGGGCAAACGCCTGCGCGGCCGTTTCGGCCTCGAGATCCGCATGATCGTGATGGGCGGGGCGCGCATCGTCCACCGTCTGAAACAGCAGGACGATCTCTTCAGCCGGCCGCGGCTGCAGCTGCGCGACTGGGCGAGCATCGTGCGGGGCGCCCTGTTCCCGCGCTGAAAAGCTGGTTAGGCTAGGCGGCATGGACGACAAGCGGAGTCACTGAATCCATGCGCATGTTCGAAGGCCTGGGGCGCCACGTCGGCCGCTGGCTGGCGGCCTATCTCAACCAGCCGGTGGGACGCTACCAGCCTTTCGCCGTGCACGACCCCGCCGAACTGGCCGCCTGGCTGGAGCCGGGCGACGTGCTGCTGGTCGAGGGCAACCGCCGCATCTCCACCGCCATCAAGTACCTGACCCAGTCCACCTGGTCGCATGCCGCCCTGTACGTGGGCGATGCCATCGACGCACGCAGTCCCGAGGACGAACCGCTGTGCCTGATCGAGGCGGACCTGCAGCATGGCGTCATCGCCGTGCCCCTCGCCAGGTTCCGGGATCTCAACCTGCGCATCTGCCGGCCAGTCGGACTCACCGCCGACGATCGCCGGCAGGTGATCAGCTTCATGCTGGAGAGCCTGGGCAAGGCCTACGACCTCAAGAACGTCTTCGACCTGATGCGTTATCTGCTGCCCGAACCGCCGGTCCCGCAGCGCTTTCGCCGTCGCATGCTCGCCCTGGGCAGCGGCGACCCGACGCGCGCCATCTGCTCCACGCTCATCGCCCAGGCCTTCCAGGCCGTGCGCTATCCCATCCTGCCCAGCCCCGTGAACGGCGGCGCGATGCATGCCGAGACCCTGCTGGAGATCCGCCACCACTCGCTGTTCACGCCGCGCGACTTCGACCTCTCGCCCTACTTCCGCGTGGTGAAGCCCACCATCGAGGATGGCTTCGACTACCAGCGCCTGCGCTGGGCGGGGGACGCCCAGGGCACGGAAGACTGATCCGTACGGAAGACTGAGCAGCCCCGCGGCCTGTGATAGCATGGACGCTTTTCGTGGGCAGCCAGAGCCATGACCGCCGAGCGCATCCGATCACCGAACGACTACTGCCAGGAACGCGCCGCCAAGAGCGGCTCGAGCTTTTATTACAGCTTCCTGTTCCTGAACGAGGAGCAGCGCCAGGCCATCACCGCGCTGTACGCCTTCTGCCGCGAGGTGGACGACGTGGTGGACGAGTGCAGCGACCCTGGCGTGGCCCGCGCCAAGCTCGACTACTGGCGGGGCGAGATCGCCAGCGCCTTCGACGGCACGCCACAGCACCCGGTCACGCGCGCCCTGCAGCCCGCGCTCGCCCGCTACAACCTGCCGCAGGAATACTTCCAGGAGATCATCGACGGCATGCAGATGGACCTGGACTACGACGCCTACCCGAGCTTCACCGAGCTCTCGCTCTACTGCTACCGGGTCGCCTCGGTGGTCGGCCTGCTGTCGGCCGAGATCTTCGGTTACGAGGACCGCCGCACCCTGCGCTACGCCAACGACCTGGGCATCGCCTTCCAGCTCACCAACATCCTGCGCGACGTGCGCGAGGACGTGGAACGTGGGCGCGTCTACCTGCCACTGGACGAGCTGAAGAAGTTCGGCGTCTCGCCGGGCGACCTCAGCCTGCCGCAGACCACCGACAACCTGCGCAAGCTCTTCGCCTTCCAGGCCGAGCGCGCGCAGGGCTATTACGACCGCGCCTTCGGCCATCTGCCCGAGGGCGACCGCTGGTCGCAGCGCACCGGCATCATCATGGCCGCGATCTACCGCACCACACTGCGCGAGATCGAGGACGACGGTTTCCGCGTGCTCGAGCACCGCATCAAGCTCACCCCCCTGCGCAAGCTGTGGATCGCCTGGCGCACCGCGCGCCAGGAAAAGAAACGGCACAAGCGCCTGCAGCGGGAACAGGTGAAGTAAACATCGCCATGCACGCCCCGGTGGTCATCATCGGCGCCGGCTGGGCCGGCATCGCCGCCGGCGTGGAACTCGCCCGTCACGGCCTGCCCGTCATCCTGCTCGAGGCCGCCCGCCAGCCCGGCGGACGGGCGCGCAGCGTGAGCACCGACGGCCTCACCGTGGACAACGGCCAGCACCTGCTGATCGGCGCCTACCACGCCACCCTCGCCCTGCTGCAACAACTCGGCATCGGCGAGGGCGAGGTCCTGCTGCGCCTGCCGCTGCAGCTCGAGATACGCACCCCGCAGGGTCCCGGCCTCGCGCTACAGGCCCCGCGCCTGCCAGCCCCTCTGCACCTGCTCGTCGCCCTGCTCGGCGCCCGCGGGCTCGCCTGGCGCGACCGCTACCGGGCGCCTGCCCGGCTGCCGGCCCTGATGCGCTGGCAGGGGGCCGAGGACATCAGCGTCGCGGCCCTGCTCGAGGCCTGTGGCCAGCCCGAGGTGCTGCAACGGCTGCTGTGGGAGCCGCTGTGCATCGCCGCCCTCAACGTCCCGACGGACCAGGCCTCGGCCCGCGTCTTCACCCGCATGCTGCAGGAGAGCTTCGCCACCCGACGTGCCGCCTCCGACCTGCTGATCCCGCGCCGGCCGCTGGGCGAGGTCATTCCCGGACCCGGCGCCGAGTTCATCCGCCGACGGGGCGGCGAGATCCGTTACGGCCAGCCCGCCCGCCGCATCACCCCGCAGAATGATGGCCTGGGCGTAGAGACGGATACGGACATGCTGCAGGCCCGTGACGTGGTCGTGGCCACCGCGCCCGTCGCTGCCGGGCGCCTGCTCGTCGATTTCAAAGAGACGGCGGCCGCGC
Source organism: Chromatiales bacterium (assembly GCA_014762505.1). Lineage (NCBI taxonomy): Bacteria > Pseudomonadati > Pseudomonadota > Gammaproteobacteria > Chromatiales > Chromatiales bacterium. Next base: position 147,715 of record JABURS010000042.1, read on the forward strand.
TCGCCGCACTCAACGCCCTGGGTGATGAGCCCATCACCACCGTCTACCTGCAATACCCTGCTAACCGGCGCCTGGCGCGCCCCATGATCGGCCTGGCCGGCACGCTCTCGCAGTGGGTCTTCGACCGCGGCGTGGCCGGTCAGCCCGGGCTCATCGCCGTGGTGATCTCGGTGGGCGGGAACCACATGGACATGGACAATGCGGCACTGGCCGCCAGGGTCGCCGAGGAGCTGGCCGCCTGCTTCCCGGCGCTCGGCCGGCCGGACTGGACGCGCGTGATCCGCGAGAAGCGCGCCACCTTTCGCTGCACGCCCGGCAGCGACGCCCTGCGCCCGGGGCATGCGACGACACACCCGGGCCTGTGGCTGGCCGGCGACTACACCGACACCGGCCTGCCCGCAACCCTCGAAGGGGCGGTGCGCAGTGGTTTAGAATGCGCCCACGCCATCCTCAACCGACGACGAATCGAGAGCCCGCATGCCGAGCATTGACGAACTCAAGCACTACCAGCCCCCCGCCGACCTGCTGAAGGACCGCGTCATCCTGGTCACCGGGGCGGGCGACGGCATCGGCCGGGCGGTGGCAAAGGCCTGCGCCGCGGCCGGCGCCAGCGTGATCCTGCTCGGCAAGACCATCAAGAAACTCGAGGCCGTCTACGACGAGATCGAGGCCGCCGGCGGTCCGCAGCCGGCCATCTACCCGCTGAACCTCGAGGGCGCCACTGCCAAGGACTACGACGACCTGGCCGAGAACATCGGCCAGGAATTCGGCCGGCTGGACGGCCTGGTGAACAATGCCGCCTGGGTCGGCACCCTCACCCCCTTCAAGCTCTATGACCCGGAACTCTGGGGCCGGGTGATCATGACCAACCTGCACGGTCCCTTCCTGCTCACCCGCGCCTGCCTGCCGCTGCTGGAACAGGCCCCGGATGCCGCCATCGTCTTCTCCAGCCAGGACTGCAACAAGGCCTACTGGGGCGCCTTCGGCGTGGCCAAGGGCGGGCAGCAGAGCATGATGAAGATCCTCGCCGCCGAGTATTCGGGCGAGCGGCGCATGCGCGTGAACAGCATCGACACCGGGCCGGCCCGCACCCAGCTGCGCATCATGAACTACCCGGGCGAACCGCCGGCCAGCCTGCCCGCCCCAGAGGCATTCGCTGCGGCCTACGTCTACCTGCTCGGCCCCGAGGCGGGCGAGACACGCGGCGAGGACTTCCGCCTCTACGAATAAGCCGGCGACGAAGCGTCGCGACGGTGCCCATGAAAAAGGCCGGACAGTGTCCGGCCTTTTTCATGGATGCGACCGACGGACCTCAGTCCATCAGGTTCACCTCCACCCCCTGCTCGCGCAGGTGATGGGCACGAGCGTCGATGAAGCGCTGCAGCTCCGGCTCGTTCCGGTAGGCACCGGAGGCCACGTAGTCCATCACCGACTGGATGTGGAAGGACTTCAGATACCCCTCGGTGCGGAAGACCTCCTCGCCCCGGGCATCGAAGAAGACCAGGCTGGGCGCGTAGTTGACGTTCATCTGCTTCGCCCAGTCGCGCTGTGTCTGGCGCATGCCCGCCGGTGTCACCAGCGGCTCGTCGGACCACATGTCCACCACCAGCACATCGAAGTCGTCGAGCAGCTCCCGGCTCTCCTCGCGCCGGAGCACGTCCTGATGCAGCTCGTCGCAGGCGGCGCACTGCTGCTGTTCGAAGAACACCAGCAGGGGCTTCTCGCCCTCGCGGGCGGAGGCGCGCAGATCATAGGGCTTGCCGACGGTGCTCACCTCGGTGTGCAGCTTGCCGGAGGCGGCCTCACTGGCGGCCTTTGCCAGGTAGTCGCGGAAGGCCAGCTCGCCCTCCATCTTCTGGCCGACGTAATCCAGGGCCGCGGTGAACTTGTGCGGGGCGTAGTAACCGTTGATGCGCAACACCACCTCGCCCTGCTCGTCCAGGAACACCAGGGTGGGGGTGAACATCACCTTCTGGTCCACCGCAAACTGCTTTTCGGTGGTCTGCCGGCCATCGAGGTCGGTGACCTCACGATCCCCCCACATGTTGATGGCGATGGTGTTGAAGTACTTCTGCGTCTTGTCGGCGATGGCCTTCTGCCCGAAGTTGTCCTGCAGCAGCTTGGCGCAGTAGGGGCAGCCATCCTGGTAGAAGTACAGCAGCAGGCGGCGATCTTCGGCGGCGGCCTCGGCCACGTCCTCGCGCAGGTCCAGGAAGGACTCGGTGAACCAGGCGGGCTTCTCCTCATAGCCCGGATTCACGAAGCCCGGGGCCAGCTCGCCCTCTTCCTTCGCCAGGCCGGTGGTCGCCAGGACCATGGCGGCGAGCCCCCCCAGCAATGCATGCACAGCTCTCATCTCGACTCCTCCGTTACCGGTTTTTCTTATGTACTTGGACGCCAATCCTACCGATAAACCATGCGACATTTCATCCCGCAGATCGTTCCCCCGCGCGGCCTTCGGCCGAGGGGCAATCCGCACGCAGGCAGCACTCGGCACAGCAGGGGCGCGGGCGGCAGACGTGCTTGGCCTGGGCGACGATCAGGGCATGGTATTCGTTGAACAGCGCCACATCCGGCGGCAACACGCGCTCGAAGGCATGGCGCAGGGCCTCGTAGCCCGCGTCGGGGGCGCAGAGCCCCAGGCGGGAGAACAGCCGCCGCGTGTAGGCATCGATGACGAACACGGGGCGGCGAAAGGCGTAGAGCAGGATGTCGTCGGCCGTCTCCGGTCCCACCCCCTTCACCGCGAGCAGGGCATGGCGCAGCTTCTCCGTCGGCCAGCCAGCGATGGCCTCGACGCCGCCGGCCGCCACCAGCCAGCGGCACAGCGCCTGCAGGCGGGCGGCCTTGACGTTGAAATAACCGGAGGGGCGCAGCCGCGCGGCAAGCGCGGCCGTATCGCAGGCGAGCAGGCGCCGGGGTTCGAGCAGGTCGTCGGCGCGCAGGTTGGCGATGGCGCGCTCGACGTTACGCCAGGCCGTGTTCTGGGTGAGCACGGCCCCGACCATCACCTCGAAGGCGGTGTCGGCCGGCCACCAGTGCTGGGGCCCGTGCCGGGCGAGCAGTCGGTCGTAGACCCTGCGCGCCTGGCCCGGGGTCACTTGCCGCCCCGCCCCCAGGGATTGGACTTGCCGCCGGACCGGTCGCGCGACCGCGGACCACGCGCCTCGGCCGGGCGCGAGGCACTGCGCCGGCTGGTCGAGGGCGGTCGCGACCCCGTCACCCCGGGCTTGGGCTTCGGCGCCACGTACTTCAGGCCCACGGCCTCGTAGAGCTGGCGCATCTCGCGGGGCTTGAGGTCCGCCCAGCGCCCCGGCTTGAGCGCGCGCTGCAGCTCGATCGGCCCGTAGCGCACGCGGATCAGGCGACTCACGGTCACGCCCTGCGACTCCCACAGGCGGCGCACCTCGCGCTTGCGGCCCTCCTTCAGGGTGACGCGGAACCAGGTATTGGCCCCCTCGCCACCGGCCCGCTCCAGGGTCTCGAAGGCGGCGCGGCCGTCCTCCAGCTCCACCCCGGCGAGCAGGCGCTTCATCATCGCGTCGTCCACCTCGCCCAGCACGCGCACGGCATACTCGCGCTCGATCTCGCTGGAGGGGTGCATCAGCCGGTTCGCCAGCTCGCCGTCGTTGGTGAAGAGCATGAGGCCGACGGTGTTGATGTCCATGCGCCCCACCGCCACCCAGCGGCTGCTCTGCATGCGCGGGAGATGATCGAACACGGTCGGGCGCCCCTCGGGGTCATCCCGGGTGCAGACCTCGCCGACGGGCTTGTGATAGGCGATCACGCGCGCCTTGAAGTGCGAGACCCTGGACAGGGCCACCGGCTCGCCGCGTATGGCGATGACATCGGTCTCGCTGGCGTGATCGCCCAGGGTGGCCGGCTTGCCGTTGATGGTGATCTGCCCCTGCTCGATGAGGCGTTCGATCTCGCGGCGCGAGCCGTAACCGGCACGGGCCAGGAGTTTTTGCAGTCGTTCAGCCATGGTCCTGCCTGCGGGCCCGGGCTGTCCCGGGCGGGTGGATTCGCTAGAATGGGGTCAATCGACCATCCGAATCCCGGCAGAATACCATCATGACGAACCCGCGCGAATTCATTCCGCTCAATATCGCCGTTCTCACCATCTCCGACACGCGCACCGAGGCGGACGACACCTCGGGACGCACGCTCGTCGAACGCGCGCAGGAGGCCGGCCACCGCGTGGTGGAAAAGACCATCGTGCCGGACGACATCTACCGCATCCGCGCCGTCGTCTCGCAGTGGATCGCCGATCCCGGGGTACAGGTGGTGCTCACCACCGGCGGCACCGGCGTCACCGGCCGCGACGGCACGCCCGAGGCCATCGCCCCGCTGCTCGACAAGGCGATCGAGGGCTTCGGCGAGATGTTCCGTATGCTCTCCTACGAGGAGATAAAGACCTCCACCCTGCAGTCGCGCGCCATCGCCGGGGTGGCCAACGGCACCTATCTGTTCTGCCTGCCGGGCTCCTCCGGCGCCTGTCGCACCGGCTGGGACCGCCTCATCCGCGAACAGCTCGACCACCGCACCGCCCCCTGCAACCTGGCCATGCTCATCCCCCGGCTGCGGGAACGTTAGGCGGCAAAAGGCGACAAATCAAAATAACAACAAGACCAATCACCGTGTCCGGGAGATCCACGATGTCCACCAGAGCCAGACTTCTCGCCACCAGCCTCGCCGCACTGCTCGGTGCCGGCGCCCTGCAGGCCGAGACCCCTCGCGCCATCGCCGAGGGCCATACCCACTACAACTGGAACCAGCACGAGACGCTCCCGCCGGACGAGGCCATCCGGCGCCTGAAGGAGAACAACGTGGTGTTCGTGGTGGTGGCGAGCTCGCCCCCCGAGCTGGCGGTCGAACTCGCCGAGGCCGGTGGTGGCGACTGGATCGTGCCCATCTTCAGCCCCTACCTCACGCCGGTACACCGCCACAACTGGTACAACGACCCGGAGGTGCTGGTGCAGATGGAAAAAGGCCTGGCCTCCGGCAAGTACCACGGCATCGGCGAGGTGCACATGCTGCCGGGGCTGGGGCCGCACCGCACCCACCCCGCCTTCCTCAAGACCCTGGATCTCGCCCGGCAGTACGACGTGCCCTACATGATCCACACCGATGCCTCGAGCTACAAATACCTGCTGTCGATCTGCATGCAGCACAGCGACGTGCGCTTCGTCTGGGCCCATGCCGGCGGCATCCTGCCGCCGGAACAGGTCGACGCCCTGCTGGAGGGCTGTCCGAACGTGGACATCGACCTCTCCGCACGCGACCCCCTGCGCCACACCGAGACGCAGATCATCGACGAGAGCGGCAGCCTGCTGCCTGGCTGGCGCGACCTGGTGCTCAAGCATCCGAGCCGCGTCATCGTCGGCGCCGACCCGGTCTGGCCCGTCTACAACAAGCACGCCTGGGACGCACCGGACACCGGCTGGGACAAGCTCGAGTTCTTCCTCGACTTCCACCGCCGCTGGATCAGCGACCTGCCCGAGGACATCCAGGAGGCCATCCTGGTGGAGAATGCGAAGCGCATCTATACGCCGCGACAGTGAGGCAGGAGGCGTGAAGCGATAGGGCGGCCCGTGGCCGCCGGGCCATGAAAGGCCCATGCCACAGAGGGCACAGAGCAAAGCAGATGTTTGTAGGAGCGCTGCAAGGCGCGATCAAGGATGGCTCGCCTGGCATGGGTAGGCCCCGCCTTGCGCCTGACACCTCGCTCCTCATGTCCCCCTCAGAACCATAGGATGGCCCGTGGCCGCCGAGCGGGGAGAAGCCGGGTGATCCGCCAAGAGACACAGGCCTCCCTGCATCCTCTGTGAACTCTGTGCCCTCTGTCGCGAATCGACTTTCGCCTAACACCTAACGCCTAACGCCTAACGCCCACACAGAAGCAGCCATGCAGCCAACGGAACAGAAACAACCCGTTTACTGGCATCACCTCGATCCCCACGCGGTGCTCGACAAGCTCGGCAGCAGCGCACAGGGGTTGAGCCAGGCCGAGGCGCAACACCGCCTTGCCACGTACGGCCCCAACCGGCTCCCCGCCGGCCGGCGCCGTGGCCCCCTCGCCCGCCTGGCCGCGCAGTTCAACAACCTGCTGATCCAGGTGCTGATCGTCGCCGCCGTGGTCACCGCGCTGCTCGACCACTGGGTGGACACCTGGGTAATCCTCGGCGTGGTGGTGGTCAACGCCATCATCGGTTTCGCCCAGGAAGGCAAGGCGGAGAAATCGCTGGAGGCGATCCGTCACATGCTTTCGCCTCGGGCCTCGGTGACCCGCGACGGCCAGCGCCGCACCGTAGCTGCCGAGGAGCTGGTGCCGGGCGATGTGGTGCTGCTGGAGCCGGGCGACAAAGTTCCCGCCGACCTGCGCCTCCTGCGTGCCCGTAACCTGCGTATCCAGGAGGCCGTGCTCACCGGTGAGTCCGTGGCCGTGGAGAAGTCTGCCGATGCGGTGGCCGTGGATGCCGACCTCGGCAACCGCCGCGGCATGGCCTATTCCGGCACCCTGGTCACAGGTGGCCAGGGCCTGGGGGTGGTCGTTGCCAGCGGCGCCGACACCGAGATCGGCCGCATCAGCGACCTGCTCGCCCGGGTCGAGGACATCACCACGCCGCTGCTCGAACAAATGGCCGGCTTCGCCCGCCTGCTCGCCATCGTCATCATTGGTATCGCTGCCCTGGTCTTCGCCTATGGCTACCTGCTGCAGGGGCGCGACGCCACCGAGATGTTCATGACGGTCGTGGGACTCGCGGTAGCCGCGATCCCCGAGGGCCTCCCCGCCATCCTCACGGTGACGCTGGCGATCGGTGTGCAGCGCATGGCAGGGCGCAATGCCATCATCCGCCGGCTGCCCGCGGTGGAAACACTCGGCGCCGTCTCCATCATCTGTTCGGACAAGACCGGCACGCTCACCCGCAACGAGATGACCGTGCGCACCGTGATTACGGCCGACGAGACCTATACCGTGAGCGGCGCCGGCTATGACCCCCATGGCGGTTTTGCCATAGACGGCGGCGAGATCGACCCGCAGCTGCATCCCGGCCTGCGTGAGATCCTGCGTGCCGCCGCCCTGTGCAACGACGCCTCACTCAGCCGCAAAGACGATGCCTGGCAGGTGGACGGCGATCCCATGGAAGGTGCCCTGCTGATCGGCGCCATGAAGACCGGCCTGGAACTCGCCATCGAAGCCGAACACCTGCCGCGTATCGACGCCATCCCCTTCGAAACCGAACACCGTTTCATGGCCACCCTGCACCATGATCACGAGGGCAACGGCTACATCTTCATCAAGGGGGCCCCGGAGCGCATCCTCGACATGTGCGACAGGCAGTGCAGCAATCCGCTGGACCGCGCGTACTGGGAACATCACATCGAAACCATCGCCGCCGAAGGACAGCGCGTCCTCGGCATCGCGATGCGCCGGGTGACTGCCGAACATCGCGAGCTGCACTTTCATGATCTCGACCAGGACATCACCCTGCTCGGCCTGCTGGGCCTGATCGACCCACCCCGCGAGGAGGCCATTGCGGCCGTGCGCGACTGCCAGGCCGCCGGCATCCGTGTGAAGATGATCACCGGCGACCATGCCCTGACCGCCCGCGGCATCGCGCGCCAACTCAGGCTGCAGAATGACGATGACGTGGTCACCGGACACGAGCTGGAAGGCATGGATGACGACGAGCTTGCACGTATCGTACCGCACGTCGATGTCTTCGCCCGCACCACGCCCGAGCACAAGCTGCGGCTCGTCACCGCCCTGCAGGCGGCCGGCAAGGTGGTGGCCATGACAGGCGACGGCGTCAACGATGCCCCGGCACTCAAGCGCGCCGACGTCGGTGTGGCCATGGGCAGAGGGGGAACCGAGGTGGCCAAGGAATCCGCCGAGATGGTGCTGGCCGACGACAACTTCGCCTCCATCGCGCAGGCGGTACGCGAGGGGCGCACCGTCTATGACAACCTGAAAAAGGCCATTCTCTTCCTGCTGCCGGTCAACGGTGGCGAGTCACTCGCCATCCTGCTCGCGGTACTGGCCGGCCTCACGCTACCCATCACGCCGCTGCAGATCCTCTGGGTCAACATGGTCAGCTCGGTGGGGCTGGCGATGGCGCTGGCCTTCGAGCCGCCCTCACCACGCGTGATGCAGCGGCCACCCCGACCACGTGACGAGCCCATGCTCTCCGCCTTCCTGCTATGGCGTATCTGCCTGGTCTCGCTGCTGTTCGTCGCGGGCGTCTTCGGCATCTTCGCCTGGAGTCAGTATCATGGCGCCACGCTCGAAGAGGCGCGCACCTACGCCGTGAACACCCTGGTCGTGATGGAGATCTTCTACCTCTTCAGCATCCGCTACCTGGACAGCAGCTCCATCGGCTGGCGTCAGGTACGCGGCACACGGGCCGTGCTCATCGCGGTAGGTATCGTCGTCGCACTGCAGTTGCTCTTTACCTACGCCCCCTTCATGGAGACCTTCTTCGACACGCGTCCGGTGGATTTCATTCACGGCGTGGAGATCATCGCCATTGGCGTGACACTGTTTGCGCTGCTGGAGCTGGAGAAGTGGGTACGTCGGCGATGGGTGGAGCGTGGGCGTGAGGCGTAAAAGCCGGACGCCACAGAGGGCACAGAGGATGCAGGGAGGCCTGTGTCTCGTGGTGGATCACCCGGCTTCCTCTGTGAACTCTGTGCCCTCTGTGGCATGTAGACTTTCGTCTAACCCCTAACCCCCCAACCCAGACAATATGGCACCCGGCCTTCTTCCTCCACGCTCGACGACATGGCCTACGGCCCTGGGCATCGGCCTGCTCTGCGCGGGCAACCCCCTCCTGGCCGACGAGCCGGCGGTACGGCATGGGGCCGTGCTGGAAGACGGCGCCGCCGTCAAGGGCGCTCTCACGGCAACCGTCCAGCATGCGGACAACCAGGATATCGATACCGAGGTCCTCTCCTCCTTCGACCTGCTCACCACATTGCCGACGGCGAGCGGGCGCTGGCTGTTCTATCTGGAGGGAAGCACCACGCCGGCAGACGACGGCGTATCGGCGACCCTCCATGAAGCCAATGCGGATGCCGGCACGGCCCTGGATCGCGATGGCAAGGGTCGGCTGCAGGTCTCGGAGGTGAACTATCGCTGGCGCTGGACGGGACACACCCTGACCCTCGGCCTGATCGATGCCAGCGGCTACCTCGACATCAGCAATCTTGCCAACGACGAAACCACGCAGTTTCTCGGCACGCACTTCGTGAACAATCCCACCATCGCCTTTCCGGACTACACACTGGGCGCTGCCCTGCATCACAGCTACCAGGGACAGGTCTTTCCCGGGTTCACCCTCTTCATGGGCAGCTCGCACGGGCTGGGCGATAATGCAGAACGCTCCTATGCGGCGCTGCTCGACGTCGATGCGTCGGACAAGGGGGTCTTCGGCGCGGGGGAGATCTACTGGCAAGGTGCCACCACCACCCTGCGCCTGGGACTGTGGCAGAACAGCGGCGACCATGCCCGGCTCGACGGCCTGCCGGGCATGGCGTCCAACCGGGGGATTTACGCAGTCGTGGATACCGGCCTGGGAGATGCGCGCCTGAACCTGCGCCTGGGACAGGCCGACGAGACGGTTGCCGAGGCGTCAGCCTTCGTGGCCCTCGCCATCGAACATCCGGTTGGTGGTGTACCGACAGGGCTCGGCCTTGCCCAGACCCGCGCCTCCGACGAGCTGGATGCGACGCGCAGCGACAGCCGCCAGGCCGAACTTTATATGCGTTTCAGACCCTATGAAGGGCTGCGCATCAGCCCCTCCCTGCAATACATCCGCAACAGCGGGCTCATCGATGACAACGCAGACCACTGGGTGACCGGCCTGCGCATCAGCTACGGCTTCTGAGAGTAGTGGGAGTCAGGCGATAGGCGCAATCCGTGCCCATACCGGGCGAAGCAGCCATCCCCCGATCGCGCCTCGCAGCGCTCCTACCGGCACCCGTCTTCCTCTGTGCCCTCTGTGTCCTCTGTGGCGAGTCGACTTTCGTCTATCGCCCAAGACCCACTACATCTCCATCCCCGTATCCACCGCCGGCAGACGGATGAAGTGATCGCGGTAGTGCTTGAGCTCCTCGATGGAGTCGCGGATGTCGTCCAGGGCCAGGTGGCTGGAGGCCTTGCTGAAACCGCCGGCCACCTCGGGCGCCCAGCGGCGCGCCAGTTCCTTGAGGGTGCTGACGTCGAGATTGCGGTAATGGAAATAGGCCTCGAGCCCGGGCATGCAGCGGGCGAGGAAGCGCCGGTCCTGGCAGATGCTGTTGCCGCACATGGGCGAGGCGCGCTCGGGCACCCATGCACGCAGAAAGGCCAGGGTCTCGGCCTCGGCCTGCGCCTCGTCCACCGTGCTCTGGCGCACCCGCTCGGTGAGCCCCGACTGGCCATGCTGACGCGTGTTCCACTCGTCCATGCCGGCCAGCACCGCGTCGGGCTGGTGGATCGCGAGCACCGGCCCCTCGGCCAGGAGATTGAGATCCTTGTCGGTGACGATGGTCGCGATCTCGATGATGCGGTCGTTCATCGTGTCGAGACCGGTCATCTCGAGATCGATCCAGATCAGGTTGTCGGCGCTGGCGCTCATGTGGGGATTCCCTGGTTCAAGAATGTGTCAGTCTGCGGGCCATTGTGCCGCTTGCCCCTGCTTCTCGCAAAGGGGTAAGCTCCTTCGTCGAGGTCTCATTCATGCATGCCTTCACCATCCTGTTTCTCATCGCCCTGCTGACCAGCGTCGCCCTGCGCCTGTGGCTCTCCCGGCGCCAGGCACGGCACGTGCGCGCGCACCGCGACGCGGTGCCGGCCGAGTTTGCCGCCAGCATCCCGCTGGCCGCGCACCAGAAGGCGGCCGACTACACCCTGGCCCGCGGGCGGCTGGGGCGCATCGACCTGATCTACGGCGCCCTGCTGCTCGTCGCCTGGACCCTGGGCGGCGGGCTGCAGCTGCTGGACGAGACCTGGCGCCAGGCGGGCTGGAACGCGCTGGCCACGGGTACGGCCGTGCTGCTCAGTGTGTTCCTCCTCACCGGCCTGCTGGAACTGCCCGTTTCCGTCTACCGCACCTTCGGGCTGGAGGCACGCTTCGGCTTCAACAAGACGACCCCGCGCACCTTCCTGGCCGATCTCGTGAAAGGGACACTGCTGGCGCTCGTCCTGGGCATACCGCTCATCGCACTGGTGCTGTGGCTGATGCAGGTGACCGGGGAACACTGGTGGCTGTGGGTCTGGGCGGCGTGGACGGGCTTCACCCTGTTGCTGATCTGGGCCTACCCCACGCTGATCGCGCCGCTGTTCAACCGCTTCGAGCCGCTGGACGACGACGCCACGCGCGAGCGCGTCGAGCGGCTGCTGGCCCGCTGCGGCTTCAGCAGCAACGGCATCTTCGTGATGGACGGCTCGCGCCGCTCCGGCCACGGCAATGCCTACTTCACCGGGCTTGGCCGTCACAAGCGCATCGTGTTCTTCGATACCCTGCTCGATACGCTGGAGCCGGCCCAGATCGAGGCCGTACTCGCCCATGAACTCGGGCACTTCCGCCGCCGTCACGTGCTCAAGGGCATGCTGCTGCAGTTCGCCCTGTCGCTGGCTGCGCTGGCCCTGCTCGCCTGGCTGATCGGCACGGAGGGGTATTTTGCCGGCCTGGGCATCGAGACACCCTCCACCCACCTCGCCCTGGCGAGCTTCCTCCTGGTGGCGCCGGTGTTCGGCTTCTTCCTTCAGCCCCTGCTCGCCTGGCTGTCGCGACGCCACGAGTTCGAGGCCGATGCCTTCGCCGCCAGCCAGACCGATGCCGACAGCCTGATCCAGGCGCTGGTACGCCTGTATCGCGACAATGCGAGCACCCTGACGCCGGACCCCCTGCACTCGGCCATCTACGACTCGCATCCCCCGGCCAGCGTGCGCATCGCCCACCTCAAGTCGCTGCCCGCCGTATAATGCGAACCCGGACCCCCACAGGAGCCAAGCCCATGAAACCGATCGTGATCTTCATCGCCCTGCTGACGAGCATGGCCCCGGCCATGGCGGCCGATTTCGAGCACGGCAAGCAGCTGCACCAGGACAACTGCATGGCCTGCCACGCCCGCATGACCGGTGGCGACGGCGAGGTGCTCTACACCCGCCCCGATCGCCGCGTCAGTTCGCTGGCCGGCCTGGAGGCCCAGGTGCGCCGCTGCGAATCCAACCTGCAGCTGAAGTGGTTCGACGAGGACATCGCCGACGTGGTGCACTTCCTCAACCAGACCTACTACCGCTTTTGATCCGGGAGGCATGGCCATGTCCGACCTGAGGCAGAAACGCTGCAGGCCCTGCGAGGGCGGCGTCGCACCGATCACCCCCGAACAGGCGCAGGCGGAGATGCATTCCCTCGATCCGCAGTGGCAGCTGGTCGAGGATGGCCGGGCCATCCGTCGTGAATTCCGCTTCGCCGACTATTACCAGACCATGGCCTTCGTCAATGCCATCGCCTGGATCGCGCACCAGGAAGACCATCACCCGGACCTCGAGGTGGGCTACAACCGCTGCCTGGTGCGCTACAGCACCCACGCCATCGGCGGCCTGTCGGAAAACGACCTGATCTGCGCCGCCAAGGTGGACGCCCTGCTGCAAACCTCGGGCGCATGAGCGATCGCAGCCGCCCCGGGAGGGTGATCACGCGCTACGGCGCGGACATGATCGTCGAGGACGAGGACGGTCAGACCCATCGCTGCACCACCCGGCGCAAGCTGCAGGACGCGGTGTGCGGGGACTACGTGCAGTGGCAGGCGGAACAGACCGGCAACGCCGTCGTCGTCGCCATCGAGAAGCGGCAGAACGTCCTCACCCGTCCGGACCTGCGCGGACGGCCCAAGCCCATCGCCGCCAACATCGACCAGCTGGCGATCGTCAGCGCCCACCTGCCCGCCCCCAACTGGGAGATGGTGGACCGCTATCTCGTCGCCGCCGAACTGCTGCCGGCCGATGCCCTCATCGTGCTCAACAAGTGCGACCTCGCGGACACCCATCCGGTGGACGAGACCATCCTCGCCGAATACCGCGAACTCGGTTATCAGGTCCTGGAGGTCTCCAGCACGCGGGAACACGGACTGGACGGATTGCTTGCCGCGTTGAAGGGAAAGACCAGCATCCTGGTCGGGCTCTCGGGCGTGGGCAAGTCGTCGCTCATCAAGAACCTGCTGCCCGCCCAGGACATCCGCATCGGCGAGATCTCCGACCACAGCAGCAAGGGCAAGCACACCACCACCAGCGCGACCCTCTACCACCTGCCGGACGGCGGCGAACTCATCGACTCGCCGGGCGTGCGCGACTTCACGCTCGGCACGGTCACGCCCGCCGAACTGGCCCGTGGTTTCCGGGAGATCGCGGACCGTGCAGGCGACTGCCGATTCCACAACTGCACGCACGTCGTGGAACCCGGATGCGCGGTGAAGGCCGCGGTGGAGGATGGCGGGATCTCACGACGCCGCTACACGAACTACCGCAACATCCTCGCCGCCGTGAACGCCGTTTGAGAGGAGCTTGCCAGGCAGATCAGTCAGCGGGTGTAACGGCACTGAAGCCACAGAGGGCACAGGGACCACAGAGGAGAAACCGCTCCTCGCATCAACTCTGTGTGCCCTGTGCCCACGGTGGCAAAAAGACCGACACGGGCAACTGACCGCCTTTTTATCCCGGCGGCCAGCCCAGCGCACGCCCGCCCAGCACGTGCAGGTGCACGTGGAACACGCTCTGCCCCGCACCGGCCCCGCAGTTCACCACTGTGCGATAGCCGCTTTCGGCGATGCCACAGGCCTCGGCCACCTGCTGCGCACCGAGGAACAGTCTGCCCAGGAGTTGCGCGTCCTCCGCCTCGGCATCGTGCAGCGTGGCGATGTGCTTGCGCGGGATCACCAGCACGTGGGTCGGTGCCTGCGGATTCAGATCCCGGAAGGCGATGACGTCGTCGTCCTGGTACACCACATCCGCCGGAATCTCGCCGGCCGCGATCTTGCAGAAGATGCAATCGGACATGAGTTGGCTCCTTTCAGTCGCGTCCGTGGTCCGTGGTCAGTCGTCCGTTGCAAAACCGCAAACGAACGACCGACCGCATTCAGTATTGCTTTCTACCCTGGAAGGCATGCGACAGCGTCTGGCTGTCCGCGTACTCGAGTTCACCGCCGATCGGGATGCCATGCGCCAGGCGGGTGGTGGAGATGCCATGCTCGGCGGCCAGTTCGCTGATGTAATGCGCGGTCACCTCGCCTTCCACCGTCGGGTTGGTGGCCAGTATCACCTCCTGCACCTCGCCCTCGCCGAAGCGCCGCTCGAGCTCGTCCAGGCCGAGCTCCTCCGGACCGATGCCGTCCAGCGGCGAGAGATGGCCCATGAGCACGAAATACAGCCCCCGGTAGACCGAGGCCTGCTCGATGGCCAGCACGTCCGCCGGCGTCTCGACGATGCACAGCTGCTCGACCTGGCGCGCCGGATTGGCGCAGATGCGGCAGACCTCGAGCTCGGTGAGCGTGCGGCAGCGCTTGCAGTGGCCGATCTTCTCCACCGCCTCGCGCAGGGCATCGGCCAGGCGCAGCGCACCGTCGCGCTCGCGCTCGAGCAGGTACAGCGCCATGCGCTGCGCCGATTTCGGCCCGACCCCCGGCAGGATCTTCAGGGTGTCGACCAGGTTCTGCAGTACCGAACGCTCGGACATGCGCGCGGGATCAGAACGGCAGCTTCATGCCGCCCGGCAGGTTCATCCCGGCGGTGATACCCGACATGCGCTCGCTGGTCTCGCGATCCACCTTGTGCACGGCGTCGTTGATGGCCGCGGCGATCAGGTCTTCCAGCATCTCGCGGTCGTCACCCATCAGGCTGTCGTCGATCGCCACGCGGCGCACCTCGTGCTTGCCGGTCATGGTCACCTTCACCATGCCGCCCCCGGACTCGCCCGTGATCTCCATGCGCGCGATCTCTTCCTGCGCCTTCTGCATGTCGGCCTGCATCTTCTGGGCCTGCTTCATCAGGTTGCCCAATCCACCTTTCATCATCTTGCACCTGTCACTTGCTGGTTAGGGGTCTTACCGAACCCGGTATGAGCTCCGCGCCGAAGGTCTCCCTCAGTGCGCGGGCCACGGAATCTTCCTCGATGGAGCGCTCGGCCGCCTGCTGCCGCTCCGCCTGGCCGCGCTCCACGGCCTGCGCGGGCGTGTCATCGACCTGGTCTACGACCTCGATGACGAGCTTCAGCGCCTCGCCGAAATGCTCGCACAGCGCCTTCTCGATGCGCGCCTCCACGCTCTTCGTGCGCAGGCTCTCCTGGGAGCGCGCCAGCGCCAGCACCACGCGGCCATCCTCGATGGCCCGCAGCGAGCAGTTGGCCGCCAGCGAACGGGCCATGGCCCGCAGGCCCAGCTGGTTCACCAGCGCATGCCAGTCGATGCCGCGCAGGTCGGGGCCCGCAGCCGGGCTGGCCGCCGGGGCTGGAGCTGGGGCCGGAGCTGGGGCCGGCGCCGGCTCCGTCACACTGGCGGCCCCGGATGCGGCGGTCGGGGGCGGCGCCTCCTCCCAGGCCGGCGGCACCGACGCGGGTTCCGGGGGACGCGCCGCCGGGGCAGCCGGTGCCGGTGTCGACATGGCCTCGGCGGGCGCGGCAGGCGCCACCGGCATCGGCCGGCTCACCCGGGGGGCGGCGTCAGGTGTTTTTTTTTGAGCCGGTCTGTCCGCCTGCACGGCCGCCATCGCCGCCTCGCGGGCGCTGGCCGGGGTGGTCGTCTCCGCTCCGGCAACCGGCGCCGACACCGCATCCACCACGGGCCGGAAGGCCTGCATGCGCAGCAGCACCATCTCGAAGCCCGCCTGCGGGTTCGGGTTCAGCGGCAGGTCGCGGCGCCCCATCAGGGCGATCTGGTAATAGAGCTGCACGTCCTCCGGGGCCAGCCGCTCGGCCAGGGCGCGCAGTCGCGCGGCATCCGACTCGACGCTGTCCAGCGCCTCGGGCACCACCTGGGCCAGGGCCACCTGGTGCAGCAGGGATATCAGGTCATCCAGCACGCCCTCGAAGTCCGGGGCCTGTTCGGCCACCTTCGCCACGGCCTCGAGCAGGGCGCGGCCATCGCCACCGGCCACGGCATCCAGCAGGCCGAAGACATGCTCACGGGCGATGCCGCCCAGCATGTCGCGTACCTCGGCATCACGTACCTCGCCACCGCCGAAGGCGATGGCCTGGTCGAGCAGGCTCAGGGCATCGCGCATGGAGCCATCCGCCGCCACGGCGATCTGGTCCAGCGCCGCACTGTCGGCACGGATGCCTTCCTGTTCGAGGATGTGGGCGAGATGGCCGACGATCATGGAGGCCGGCATGCGCTTGAGACTGAACTGCAGGCAGCGCGAGAGGATGGTCACCGGCAGGCGCTGCGGATCGGTGGTCGCCAGCAGGAACTTCACGTGCGGCGGCGGCTCCTCCAGGGTCTTCAGCAGGGCGTTGAAGCTGTGCCCGGAGAGCATGTGCACCTCGTCGATGAGGTAGATCTTGTAGCGCCCGCGGGTGGGGGCGTACTGCACGTTGTCGAGCAGCTCGCGTGTATCCTCCACCTTGGTGCGGGAGGCCGCATCCACCTCGATCAGGTCGACGAAGCGCCCCTCGTCGATCTCGCGACAGGCGGCGCATTCGCCGCAGGGTCGGGCGGTGATGCCCGTCTCGCAGTTCAGGCACTTGGCCAGCACGCGCGCCACCGTGGTCTTGCCCACACCGCGCGTGCCGGTGAACAGATAGGCGTGGTGCAGCCGCCCCTCTTCCAGCGCGTTGACCAGCGCGCGCAGCACGTGGGTCTGCCCCACCATCTGCTCGAAATTGCGCGGGCGCCACTTGCGCGCAAGAACCTGATAACTCATGAGATACGGTGCGAACCGGTAGCCTGACGAAGGCCCACACTATAGCAGAGACTGGGCCCCGGCCGTAACGACGGGGCGGGCAAAGAAAAAGGCCGGACGGGCCGGCCTTTTTCCCACTCGCGTTGTGCCGGGAAGGTTTACTCGATCTTGCTTTCCACCTTCTCGCGCAGCGCCGGATCCTGGTCCAGGGCCTGGACCACGGTGTTGTATTCCGGCACGCTCAGGCCAGAATCCTGCACGGCCTCGACCATCTTCTGCTGGGTTTCCTGCTGCAGGGCCGCGGCCTCTTCCTGGCTTTCCACCTGCTCGAGCTCGGTGGCGAATTCCTGCTGCAGCGCCTGGATGTCGGCGTAGGCCACGACGAACTTGTCCAGCGTGGCGTCATCCACATCGGCGGCGGCGCCCTGCTGCATGCCGGCCGGCGGCTGGGACTGGGAGCCCGGCTCGGCCATGGCGGCCCAGGGTGCGAACACCAGGGCGGTACCGAAGGCGGCGGCGATCAGGGAATGCTTGAAGCGGATCATGTGTCCTCCTTGGGGCTGCTTCGTATGTATGCAGCAGGACAGGTTGCAATGGCCATGCCAGGATGCGGCGAGCCCATGGCCACGCGGTTCCACGGCAGGCACGCCGTCTGCAACACCGCCATTACCTGGGCCAGATTGGCACATGTGACGCCCTGAACCCGCTCAGCCCATCTCCTCTTCGAGATAGCGATACAACGTGCGTCGGCCGATACCCAGCACCTGTGCCGCCCGGCGCTTGTTGTTGTCCAGGCGCTCCAGCACGTGGCGCACGTAGCGCTGTTCGACCTCGCGCAGCGGCGGCAGCTGGCCCGGCGGCACCAGCGCCGGCGGTCCTGCGTCCGGCAGGTTCGGCACGACGAGACCCTGCCGACGGGCACCCTCCCGGATGCGGGCCGGCAGGTCCTCCACGCCGATCTCGCCGCCGCGACAGAAGGCCACGGCCCGCTCGATGGCGTTGGAGAGTTCGCGCACGTTGCCGGGGAAGCCATAGGCCCGCAGGCACTCGATGGCCTCCAGGGTGATGCCGCGCACCGGGCTTGCGCTCGTCCCGGCAAAGCGGGTGACGAAGTGCGCGGTCAGCAGGTCGATGTCGTCCTCACGCTCGCGCAGCGGGGGCACGCGCAGGGCGAAGGTCTCCAGGCGATAGAACAGGTCGGCGCGAAAACCGCCGGCCTCGATCCCGGCCTCCAGGTCGCGGTTGGTGGCGGCGACGATGCGCACATCGACCTGGCGTTCACGGTTCTCGCCCACCGGCCGCATGCGCCCGTCCTGCAGGATGCGCAGCAGCTTGGACTGCATCTCCGCCGGCATCTCGCCGATCTCGTCGAGCAGCAGCGTGCCGCCCTCCGCCTCGGCAAACAGCCCCTTGCGGGCGCGCTGCGCACCGGTGAAGGCCCCGGCGCTGTGGCCGAAGAGCTCGCTTTCCAGCAGCTCGGCGGGGATGCCCGCGCAGTTCATGGCCACGAAGGGACCGTCGCGGCGCTCCGACTCGGCATGCAGGGCACGGGCCACCAGCTCCTTGCCCACCCCACTCTCACCCAGCACCAGCACCGGCCCGCTGGCGCGGGCGATGCGGCGGATCTGCTCGAAGAGTTCGCGCATGGCGGGGCTGCGACCCAGCAGGCCGTGAAAGTCGCCGCTGCCGAGCATGCTGCGGTAGCGGGCGAGCTCCTCGCGCAGCGCGCGCCGCTCTAGGGTGCGCGCCACGGCCAGACGCAGATGGTCGAGCTGCAGCGGCTTGGTGAGAAAGTCGTCCGCGCCCTGCTTGAGGGCCTCCACCGCCTGCTCCACCGTGCCGAAGGCGGTGATGATGATGAAGCCTGGCGGCAGCGCCTGCTGACGGGCCCTGGCCAGCAGCGCCAGGCCGTTCTCGCCCGGCAGGCGCAGGTCGCTGACCACCAGCCCCGGGGCCTCCGTGCGCAGCAGCTCGCGCGCAGCGGATACATCGGCCGCCTCGATCACCGCGTAGCCGGCATCCTCCAGCTCCTCGCGGATGAGTTCACGCAGGCCGGCATCGTCCTCCACCAGCAGTATGCGCACGGGTTCTTCAGACAGCATCGGTATCACCCTCCTGCTTCGGTTCCAGGGGCAGGCGCAGGCAGAACCGCGCCCCGCCGAGCGGACTGCGGTCCAGCGTGATCTCGCCGCCGTGATCGTGGGCCGCGGCATGCGCCACGGCCAGTCCTAGCCCTGTGCCCTCGCCGACGGGCTTCGTGGTGAAGAAGGGTTCGAACAGATGCCCGCGCACCTCGGGTGCCACCCCCGGGCCGTCATCGTCGATCCGGTAGCTGAGCCAGCCATCGTCCACGGCCCAGCCCGCCCGCACCTCGCTGCGTGCGGCCTGCAGGGCATTGCGCAACAGATTGCCGAGGGCCTGCTCCAGGCGGATGACGTCCACGCCGATGAAGGGGGCCTCCCCCGGCGACTCCAGCCGCAGATCCACCCCCCGGGCGAGCCCCTGGTCCCGTACGGTCTCGAGCACACTGCGCAGCGGCCGGTCGGCCGCTGTCCGCCGACGACGCAGGGGATTGCTACGCCCGAAGTCGAGCAGCTGACGGATGATCCGCTGCATGCGCGCCGCCTCGCGCCGGATGGCCTGCAGGGCCGTGACCACCGGCTCTGGCAGGTCCTCGCGGCGCAGCAGCCGCTGCGCCTTGCCGTCCACGGTGCTGAGCGGACTACCCAGCTCATGCGCCACCCCGCCCGCCAGCTGGCCCAGGGCCGCCATCTTCTCCGAACGGTGCAGCCGCTCGCCCAGCGCCTGCAGCTCGGTACGCGAACGCTCGATGGCATCGAGCATGCGGTTCACGGACGAGGCCAGCAGACGGAATTCCCGCGCCCCGTGCAAGGTGAGGCGATGGTCGGGCTCGCCCTCGCCCACACGGCGCAGGTCGTCCTCGATGCGGCGTATGTGCCGGCCCACGGCCCAGCGGTGACCGACGACGAAGATGAGCACCAGCATCACACCGGTGAGCGCCATCACCGTGAGGGTGTGTATACGCACCTGCTGGATGTAGCCGTCGAAGTCGCTGCCCTTGCGTGTGACCTGCAACAGGCCCGAGATGCGCCCGCCGGCATCGGTCAGCGGGACGAAATAGGAGAAGACCTCCTCGCCCCCAACCTCGCCGAACTCGCCCTGGCGCTCGCCGCTGGCGGCCAGCAGGGCCACGCGTTCGCTCTCCAGCGAGGCGTTCATGCGCCCGCTGGCCGCCACCTCGCGGCCCTCGCTGTCGTAGACGAACACGCCATAGACGCGGTCGATGCTGAAGGCCGACTCCAGCGCCTGCTGCACGGTACGTTCATAGCCGCGTTCCAGGGCATGGCTCACCGGCAGGCGGATGGCCCGCGCCACCAGCTCGATGTCCTTCTGCATGCGGGCCTCGGTCTGGGACTCGAGATAGCGCACGCTGTACCAGCCGGTCAGGGCGGTGGCCGCCAGCAGGGGCAGCACCACCACGGCGAAGAGCGTGACCGCCAGCGACGGGCGACGAGCGGTCCAGGGGCGGGCATACGGTGGATTCAATTGGCGCATGAGTCAAAATGATACACTTTTGAGGCGGTCCCGGCCAGACAGGTCGCCCGCAGGTCCCATGTAGAGGAGACCGCAGCAACCGGCGTGCTGGTACGGTCCTTGCGTAAGTCGGGAGAGCCCGGGCATGTCGTGTGAGCCGCGTCTTGCCCGATACATTGCCCAGACTTATTGCAACACCCATTGCAATGACCCATTGCAATGACCCATTGCAACGACCCATTGCAACGACCATGCCGGAGGACCCATGCGATACCCGATGCCCACCCTCGCCATCCTGCTGCTTCTCTGCCTCTACGCCGGCAGTGCCAATGCCCAGTGCCTGGAGGTCAGGGAGAAGCAGATCGACGAGGATCGCAGCGACACCAGTGCGGCGGCGCTGGCCTGGCGGGCCGACATCGAGAACAGCTGCGAACGCGCCTACGATGCCGACCTCACCGTGCACTTCACCGATGGCGAGGGCGAATCCGTTTACGAGGTGCGCAAGCTCATCACCATCGAGCGCGAGACGGTCACCGAGGCCGGCGACCGGCAATACCTGCCGGCCATCTACCTGAGCGAGATCGAGGGGATCGCGATCGACATCGTCGAGCGCAAGAGGCCCTATTGAGGGCGGCAGACAAAAACGGAGGCAGGAAAGGGTGGCGGCCCGCACCAGCCACACCCCGGCGCCCGAGTCCACTGCTACCGTTGCTCCCTTCCGGGCCTGGCGGGGTTTGCAGCTTGTCGTCGCGGGGGGACCGGCACGGGCCACCATTGAACGAAGAGCCGCGCATCATACCGACTGCGAGCAGGCGGGGGCAAGTTTGCCGGGCGCGAGGCGCCCGGCAGGCGGATGACGGGGCGGGCTAGCCGCGCTGCTGCTTGAGCAGGTCGCGGATCTCCGCCAGCAGCTCTTCTTCCTTCGAGGGGGCCGGCGGGGCGGCGGGTTTGGCCTCCTCCTTCTTCTTCAGCGAGTTGATCACCTTCACGGCGATGAAGACGGCAAAGGCCACGATCACGAAGTCGAACACCGTCTGGATGAAGACGCCATAGTTCAGCGTGACGGCCGCCACCCCCTCCTCGGCCGCCTTGAGCGTGACCGCGAGATCCGTGAAGTCCACCCCGCCGATGAGCAGCCCCAGCGGCGGCATCACCACGTCGGCGACGAAGGACGAGACGATCTTGCCGAAGGCCACGCCGATGATGATCCCCACCGCCATGTCCACCACGTTGCCCCGCACCGCGAAGGCCTTGAACTCCTGCAACATGCCCATGACCGCTTCCTCATTAGTTGTTGTGAACCGGATGTCACGGGCGCAAGGCGCCCGGTAACGGCCTGAGGATAGCCCAGCCCGGACAAGGGCGCGTGACCGGGGGTCAGGTCGGCGGGAATCGGGTCGACGGGAAATAGGCCGGCAGCCAGCCCTCGCCCCGGCAGCGGAAACGGGCCGGACGGCATGGCGGCTGCCGCAGGTGCCGCAGCAGGGCATCGCGCAGCGCCGGCAGGGGCGCGGCGTCGGCGCGGCCGTAGCGGATGGCCGCGAGCTGCCCCAGCCACCCGGCCAGCCGCCCGTCCTCCCCGTGCACCGCCTCCCACCCGGCCAGCCAGGCTTCGAGCCCCGGCCCGGCAGGGCGCCCGGCGGCGCGGGCGTGGTCCTGCAGGGCCCGCAGGACCGCCGTCGCATCGCCGGCCACCGCCAGCCGTCGCAGCGCTGCCGCACAGCCCCGGTGGCGGCGCCATGCCCGGTGCAGTCGGCGCCCCGCGGTATAGCCGCCCGCCGCGACCAGGGCCAGCAGGAACAGGCCCGCCAGCAGGCGCCAGCCGGGCGCCAGCGCCAGCACCGTTGGCGGCGCGTGGCGCACCCGCGCGAGGCGCCCGGTGGCGGGATCGAAATACTGGTACTCGAGCGCCGGCAGCCGGACGAGCCCACTGCCCCGCGGCTTGAAGGGGACCTCGTGCACCACCTCGCCATGCACACCGCCGGCCCCCGGCGTCATCTGCCGCCTGCTGCGCGGGGCGAGAAACTCGACATCGGCGGTCGATTCGATCTGCTGCAGCACATGCGGCAGCGCCTCGGGCAACACCGCATCGCCCGCCAGCCGGATGCGCCAGTAGGCCAGCCGCCCGGGTCGCAACAGGCCGGCGGGCTCGACCGTCGAGGCGATCCGCACCTCGCCCACGCTCAGGGTGGGCGGTATGTAGGACGGCAGTGCACGCACGCTGACCACCTGCGGCGGGACCTGATGGCTGTGCTCGGTCACGCCGCCCAGGCGATAGCGCACCGGCGGCAGCTCGACCCGGTATGCGCCGGGGGCCTGGGCAAACAGGGCCCAGCCGATACGCAGGCGGCCCCCCTCGCGGGTGTAGGGCAGCAGCACGGCCTCCATGCCCGGCAGCTGCGGCGCCTCGGTCTCGAGCACGGCAAAGCGGTCGGCGTCCGCGACCTCCACCATGAGGTAAATGGCCTCACGGGTCCACGGCGTCTCATCCGACAGCCGGTGGGAAAAGTCCGCCGCCACGGCCAGTCCGGTGCCGAGCAGCAGCCAGCCCGTCAGCAGCCACCTCACCATGGCGCCACCCCCTGCATCCGGGCCGGCTCGTCCAGCGGGCTCACGATCCCCTCTTCGAGCTCGAACAGGGTCTTCCACAACAGCGCCTGGTCGTCGGCCAGTCCCTCCATGCGCAGGCGGGCGATGCCCAGTGCCTGCTCGCGGATGCGCTGGCTGCGGGCCGCCCCGCCCGTTTCCTCCTGCAGTCGCAACCGTTCCAGCCCGCGCAGGATCAGGGCCTCGGGCAGCGCATCAGGATCGACGGGGTCCGGCACGAAGTCCGCGTTCTCGTCATCGGCCAGCGAGACGGTCGCATTCTCGCCGACGTCCAGGCCGTCGGCAGCCCGCCGACTGGCGGGGCCGGTGCCGGCGCGCTCGGCCAGGCGCTCGCCCAGCCGTTCCTCCACGGCCTCCAGCAGCACCTCGCTCAGGGCCAGGTTGTGCCGGGTGGTCTCGCGCGCGGGCTGGTAGTTGAGCGCATCCTGGAAGCTGGTCAGCGCCGCGGCGTAGTCGCCCAGGCGGAACTGGCTGTTGCCGAGGTTGTGCAGGGCCAGGGCCCGCTCGGCATCGCTGCCGGCCACGAGCACCGCCTGGCCGAACCGCGCCGCGGCCGTCTCGTAGTCCTGCTGCCGGTAACGGCTCACTCCCTCGCCCAGCAGGCCGCGATACCCGCCCAGCCCGGCATACTGCTCGGCGGCGACCGCGTACTCGCCTGCGAGCAGGGCCGCATGGGCGCGGGCCTCGTCCGCCTGTACCGGCAGGGGCAGCGAGGGCAGCAACGTCCCCAGCAGCAGCACGCCGGCCAGCGGGGTCGCCCGTGGCCCCCGCGCCCGCAGCAGCGGGGGAATCAGCAGCAGCACGAGCCCCGGCAACAAGGCCCAGCGATACAGCTCGCGCCAGAGGATGTCCGCTTCCGCCTCGGATGGTGCGGGCAGGTGCGTGGCGATGCCGGCGTCGTAGAGCCGGCGCCAGTCGCCGTCATCGGGACGCACCGGGCTGAAGGCCCCACCGCCCCGGCTGGCCAGGGCCTGCAGCCGGTCGGCATCCAGGCGCGAGATCACCGGGCGGCCATCCACGCTCAGCCAGCCGCCATCCGGCGTGGGCACGGCCGCGCCCTCTGCCGTGCCCACGCCGAGCAAGAAGAGCGGCACCCCGGCCTCGGCCAGGCCGGCCACCGCCGCTGCCAGGCGCGGGTCGCCATCCGCCGCCTCGTCCTCGCCGACGAGGTCGCCATCGGTGATCCACAGCAGGCTGGCCCGGTCCGTATCGGCCAGCAGCGCCGCGGCGGCCTCCAGCGCGACGGCATGGCGGCTGCCGGCGGTGGGCAGCACGAGCCCCTCGAGCTGGTCGAGATAGAAATCGAGCGCGTCGGCATCGGCGGTGGGCGGCGCCAGCAGGTGCGGCCGACCGGCATAGACCATGACCCCGATGCGCAGGCGCCCGGTGCGGGCGCGCAATTCCTCCAGTTCGATACGGACACGACGCAGCCGCTGGGGCCGGATGTCGGTTGCCTGCATCGAGGGCGAGACATCGACCAGCACCAGCAGGCTGCCCGGATCGGCCTGCCCCTCCCCCGCCACGACCAGCGGCAGGCGCGGTCCGGCGGCGGCCACGGCCAGCAGGAGCCAGGCCAGCCACTGCAGGCCGACCGCCGTCAGCCGCCAGGGCGTATCCGTCGCCGCCCCGGGATCGACCACCCAGGGGCGCAGGGCCGGCTCGGCGTAGCGGGCCTGGCGCTGTCGCCACAGGGCCTGCAGCAGCCCGAGCAGCAGCGGCTGGGCCGCGAGCAGCAGCCACAGCGGCTCCCGCCAGTGCAGCTGGCTGAGCTCGGTCCAGCCGATCATGCCCCCCTCCCCGTGAGTACCTGGCCGAGCCGCGCCAGGCTCAGCAGCAGCAGCCCGGCCAGCAGCGGCCAGTGATACAGCGGCCAGGTCCAGCGCTGGGGCTCGACCTCGAGGACATGGGCCTCCTGCCGGTTGATGGCCTCGATGGCCTCGCGCAGGCTGGCGGTATCCCGGGCGAGAAAGCGCTGCCCGTTTGCGGTCTCGGCGAGCCGGGCGAGCAGCTCCCTGTCCACCGGCGCATAGAGCAGCCCGCCCAGGGTCTCCTCGGCCGCCGCGGTGTCGGTGGCGCCGATGCCCACCGTATAGAGCCGCATGCCGGCCTCGGCCGCCAGCGCCGCGGCGGCCTCGGGCGCGATCCCGCCGGTGGCCTGGTCCGCGTCCGTGAACAGCACGATGAAGCGACGGCGCTCGGGGGCATCGGTGCCATCGGGGGCCGCGACCGAGGCCTGGTCCAGCTCGCGCACGCCCAGCGCAATGGCCTCGCCCAGGGCATTGAAGCGTCCGGCCATGCCGGTACGCAGGCGCCGCACCTGCCAGCGGGCAAGCGCCGTGTCGGTGGTCAGGGGCACCAGGGTATGCGAGCGCTCGGCGAAGACGATGACCGAGACCCGGGCCTGCGCAAGCCCGGCGATGAAGGGATCGAGCAGGCCCTTGAGCACGTCCATGCGCGAGACACGCTCCCCGTCCAGCACGTAATCGCGCAGCACCATGCTCACCGAGGTATCCACCACCAGCACGATGTCGCGCACAGCCGGCGGCTCGGGCAGGCGCTCGCCCACCCGCACGGGTTCGCTCAGGGCCACGACCAGGCAGGCCACGCCGAGCAGGCCCGACAGGCGCCACAGCCATCGCCAATGGGCCCGTGGCGGGGGCCGGGGCGGCAACAGGGCGATCAGGGGATGCAGGTAGCGGGTGATGCGCCCGGTTGCCGCCTCACTGCCGGAGCGGCGGCGCCACCACCAGGCGAGGACCGCCAGAACCGGCAGCAGCAGCAACCACCAGGGTGCCAGCAGGGTGATGTCGCCGAGTGGCAGCCCACTGGTCATGACATCGGCCGGGGTCACGCGGGTCTCCGCGGCCAGCGCCGCAGCCAGTAACGGGCCTCGAGGATCAGGGCCCGGGCGGCATCGGCACTGCAGCCGTCCGGGGCGAAACGGGCGGTCTCCAGCGCGACGAGGAAGTCGCGCCAGCGGGTGACCTGCCCGGCGGGCAGTGCCGACGGGGCGCACTGCAGGGACAGGCGGGGCAGCCCCAGTCCGAGGCGCAGGGCCTGGGCCAGGTGCAGCGCGACGCCGCGGGGCGGCAGGCGTCCGGCCCGGGCCGCACGCTCGAGGCGTTGCAGCCGGTGGCGCGCCAGTCCGCGCGGCGAAAACCGCCACCACCAGAGCAGCCAGGCGGTCAGCAGCAGCAGGGCGACCAGCCCCAGCCAGGGCAGCAGTGACGTAACCGCCAGTGCCTCCGGTGCCGGCAGTTCCACGTCGAGCAGGCCGGCATCCAGCGCCCCGGTCATCCCGCCCGCCGCGCTCATGGCAGGACCAGCTCCCGCTCGACGGCCTCGCAATCCGCCATCAGGCGCCGGCAGGGGATGCCGGCCGCGCGCAGTACGGCCTCGCGATCGGCCAGGCAGGCCTCGGCGGCCCGGGCATAGTCGGCGGTCACGGCCGTATCGTCGGTGTTCACGTAACGGGCCGCCTGGCCGGCCGCGGGCGCGAGCCACAGCGGCCCCACGGCAGGCAGGCCCTGCTCCGCCGCATCGACGATATGCACGGCCTGCACGGCATGGGCCCGGGCCAGGGCCAGCAGCGTCGGCGTGAGCGTGGTGTCCAGGTCGGCAAAGTCGCTGATGAGATAGATCCGCGTACCGCGGGGCAGGCTCGCACGCAGCAGGTCCAGCGGCCCGGCCAGGCCCGGCTCGGTCCCCTGCGCGGACGCAGGAGACGGCGGCGGACATGGCGCGGCGGCGGCCTGCGCCAGGCCGTGGGCGCCCGCCTCGCCCCGGAGGTCGCGCAGCCAGCGCGGCCGGGTCTCCAGCATCACGCCACCGATGGCCATCTGCGCCTGCGCCGCGGCAAAGGCGATCAGCGTCGCGGCGCGCGCGGCCTGGGCGGCCTTGAGACGCCGGCGCGTGCCAAAACGCATACCCGCGCGCCGGTCCACCAGCAGGAACACGCCGGGGCGACGTTCCTCGCGAAAGACCTTCACGAAATGCTCGCCGGTGCGCGCCAGCAGGCGCCAGTTCATGAAACGGGGTTCGTCACCGTGCTGGAAGGGCCGGCTCTCCTCGTAGTCGAGGCCGGCACCGAGGTGGCGGGCCGGGCTGTCGCCGTGCAGCGGGTAGTCCACCTCGCGCGGGCCCGCGATGCCCTTCCCCGTGGCCGCCCGGCGGGCCAGCGCCTGAAGGGCGGCCTCGTCCAGCAGCGGCGCGAGTGTCGCCGCGGCCGGGCGAGCCCGTCCGTGACGCCAGGCCGTGACGGCCTGCCGCCAGCCCCTCATGCCCTGTATGCCCCTGGTCAGGACCATCGTCAGGGGGCCGGCACGCTGTCCAGGATGCGCCGTACCATGGCATCGACGCTCACCTGGGCGGCGGCCGCCGCGTAGCCCGGCACCAGGCGATGGCGCAACACGTCCGGGGCCACCTCGAGCACGTCGTCGGGGGTGACGTAATCGCGCTCGCGCAGATAGGCCAGGGCACTGGCGGCGCGCAGCAGGGCGATGGAGGCGCGCGGCGAGGCGCCGGCCACCAGGAACCCGGACCAGTCGGGGTCGATCTCGCCCAGGCGCCGGGTCGCCCCCACCAGTGCCACCACATAGCGCTCGATCACGTCCTCGACATGCACCTCGGCCACCTCGCGGCGCGCGGCCAGCACGGTACCGGGCTTGAGCGTCGACTCGAAGTCATCGGGATCGCTGCCGTAGTGGCGCCCGCGATCGCGACGCAGGATCTCCAGCTCCTCCTCGGCCGTCGGGTAGTCCAGCACCGTATGCAGCAGGAAGCGGTCGAGCTGCGCCTCGGGCAGCGGATAGGTACCGCTCTGCTCCAGCGGATTCTGTGTGGCCATGACCACGAACAGATCGGGCAGCCGGCGCGTGGTGCCACCCACCGTCACCTGGTGTTCGGCCATGGCCTCGAGCAGTGCCGACTGCACCTTCGGCGGGGCGCGGTTGATCTCGTCGGCGAGCACGATCTCGTGGAACAACGGCCCCGGCACGAAGCGGAACGCGCCCTCGCGCGGGTCGAAGACGTCGCTGCCCGTGAGGTCGCCCGGCATCAGGTCGGGGGTGAACTGGATGCGCTGGAAGCTGGCATGCACGCCGCTGGCCAGCGTGTTCACCGCCGTGGTCTTGGCCAGCCCGGGCGGCCCTTCCAGCAGCAGGTGCCCGCCCGTGAGCAGGCAGATCATCAGCCGGTCGAGCAGCCGGGGCTGGCCGACGATGACCTGTTCGAGATGACGGCGCAGGGCGCGAAAGGCCTCCTGGTTATGCATGCTCACTCCGAGAGTCGGTTGGACGTTGGTCGTAGGGATGCCGGCCCTTACCGGAACATTCCCCGTGGGGGTGCCATCACTCAGCCTCCACCGGCATACCGGCGGCCTTCCACTCGGGGAAGCCATCCTGCAGCCGGCGGGCCTTGAGCCCCTTGCCGCGCAGGCGTTCCACCGCCTCGAAGGCCAGCACGCAGTGCGGCCCCCGGCAGTAGGCCACCACCTCGCCGCTGTCGCGCAGCTCGTCGAGATGCTGTTCCAGTTCCGCCAGCGGGATGTTCACGGCCCCGGGCAGATGCCCGGCGGCGTATTCCTCCGAGGGGCGCACGTCGAGCACGGTGACCTCGCCCTGGCGCACGCGCTCCAGCAGCTCGGCCACCGGCATGGGTTCCAGCGCGTCCTTCACCGTGAGGTAGGTGTCCACCAGCACCTTCACGTCGGCCAGATGACGCTCGGCGACGCCGCGCACGCACTGCAGCAACTGCACCACGTCATCGCTGGTGAGCCGGTAATACACGTGCAGCCCCTGCTTGCGCGAGGTCACCAGCCCCACCTGGCGCAGCTGCTGCAGGTGCTGGGAGGTGTTGCGGACGGACAGCCCGGAGACCCGCGCGAGATCCTCCACGTTGCGCTCGCCCTGGGCGAGGAACTCCAGCAGCTCCAGCCGGTGGCCGTTGCCCAGGGCCTTGGCCACGCGGGCGAACTGGGCGAAGAGGTCTTTCTTGAAATTGCCTGCCATGTGTCATCTCCGATGACTATTCCACTAATCTATGGAATAGTGTATCTTCATTTTGCGTCTTGGCCAACATCGGCATGGATCAACATCCCCGTCACCGGGGCTCACGACGAATAGAGGGTACCCGAACCATGAGCTTCGAGAGCTTCATCAGCCAGTATGAGCCGGTCATCCGCCTGTCGGCCTTCTTCGGCATCTTCGCCCTCATGGCCCTGTGGGAGGTCCTCGCCCCGCGCCGCCAGCTTACCACCGCCAAGTGGGTGCGCTGGGGCAGCAACATCGGCCTGGTGTTCCTGAACACCTTCCTGCTGCGCCTGGCCTTTCCCGCCGCGGCGGTGGGCGTGGCACTGCTGGCCCAGGAGCGGGGCTGGGGCCTGTTCAACGTGGTGGACGTGCCCTTCTGGTTCGCCATCCTCGCCTCCGTACTGATCATGGACTTCATCATCTGGCTGCAGCACGTGATGGTGCACGCGATCCCTGTACTGTGGCGCATCCACCGCATGCACCACGCGGATCTCGACTTCGACGTGACCACGGGCTCGCGCTTCCACCCCCTGGAGATCTTCCTCTCCATGGGCATCAAGTTCGCGACCATCGTCCTGCTGGGCCCGCCCGTGGTGGCGGTGGTGATCTTCGAGGTGATTCTCAACGCCACCTCCATGTTCAACCACGGCAACGTGCGCCTGCCACTGGGGCTGGACCGCGTGCTGCGCCTGTTCATCGTCACCCCGGACATGCACCGCGTGCACCATTCCATCGAGGACGACGAGACCAACAGCAACTTCGGTTTTGCCCTCTCGCTCTGGGACCGGCTCTTCGGCACCTACCGCGCCCAGCCGCGCGCCGGACACCAGGGCATGGCCATCGGCATCCGCGACATGCGCGATGCCAGGCGCTGCGCCTGGCTGCCCGGGATGCTGGCCATCCCCTTTGTCGGCAAGGTGACGGGCTACGCCATCAACCGCCGCCAGTGGGAGGACGCCAGTGAGTAAGCAGCTGACACGCATCGCCCTGGTGCTGGTGCTGGTCGCCGGCATCACCCTGGCCATCGTCTACCGCGATGCCTTCGATGCGGCCGCGCTCGAGGCGTGGGTGGACAACGCCGGGGCCGCCGGCCCCGTTGCCTTCGTGCTGATCTATGCACTGGCCACCGTGCTGTTCCTGCCGGGCTCCGTGCTGACCCTGGCCGGCGGGGCCCTGTTCGGCCCCGTGCTCGGCACCGTGCTCAACCTCACCGGTGCCACGCTGGGCGCGGCCCTGGCCTTCCTGGTCTCGCGTCACCTCGCCTCGGACTGGGTGGCCCGCAGGACCGGCGGCCGGCTGAAGCAGCTCACCCAGGGCGTGGAGTCCGAGGGCTGGCGCTTCGTCGCATTCGTACGCCTGGTGCCGCTGTTTCCCTTCAACCTGCTGAACTACGCCCTGGGGCTCACGCGCATCCCCTTCTGGCACTACGTGATCGCCTCTGCGGTCTGCATGCTGCCGGGCGCCATCGCCTATACCTATCTGGGCTACGCGGGCCGCGAGGCCATCGCCGGGGGCGAGTCGCTGATCCAGAAGATCCTGCTCGGCATCGCCCTGCTCGCCGCCGTCGCCTTCCTGCCCCGACTGGTCGCGCGCCTGCGTCGCGGCCCCATGCTCGACATCGCCGCACTCAGGGCACGGCTGGATGCCGGCGAGGACGTGCTGGTGCTGGATGTGCGCACGCCCGAGGAATTCACCGGCGAGCTCGGCCACATCGCGGGTGCCCGCAACCTGCCGCTGGACGCCGTGGCTGGGCGCAGCGAGGAGCTGAGCGAATGGCAGGAGCGCCCCGTCCTGCTCGTCTGCCGCACCGACAGGCGCTCGGCCAGAGCCGCACAGATCCTCGCACGCAGGGGCTTTGCCGACCTGCACGTGGTGGCCGGCGGCATGGAGGCCTGGAATGCGGCGGGGCTGCCGGTCGAACGCTAGTCTTCACCGAGGAGGTATGACATGAAACGCGCACTCATCATCCTGAACGATCCGCCCTATGGCACCGAGCGCAG
The DNA here is from genome assembly GCA_014762505.1 of Chromatiales bacterium. Classification (NCBI taxonomy): domain Bacteria; kingdom Pseudomonadati; phylum Pseudomonadota; class Gammaproteobacteria; order Chromatiales; species Chromatiales bacterium. The sequence goes on from JABURS010000042.1 coordinate 178,785, forward strand.
CTTCAACGGCCTGCGCATGGCCAAGGCCCTGCAAAAACAGGCCGAGGACGGCGTCGACGTCTTTCTCATGGCCGACTCGGTGGGCTGCGCGCGTGCCGGGCAGAAGATCCCGCAGGGCTATTACAACCTGGAGCTGATGCTCAGGGCCGTGCTGCGCAAGGGCCGTGTGCTGCTCTGCGGCACCTGCATGGACGCGCGCGGTCTCAGGGACGAGGACCTGGTCGAGGGTGCCGAACGCTCCACCATGGACGAACTCGGGGAACTCACCGCCGCGGCCGACAAGGTCCTGATCTTCTGATCACGGTAAGCTAGGATGCCCCGGTCGGAGTGCAGGCTTCGACCGGGGCACCACCCGCAGGACAGGACAACCGGACATGCACGCCACACTGCCATTACTCAAAGACACCGACTTCCCCGCCATCCGTCGCGGACGGCTCACCACGCTGCAGGTCAACCTGGGCTATCGCTGCAACCAGAGCTGCCTGCACTGCCACGTGAACGCCGGACCGAACCGCAAGGAGATGATGTCGGCCGGGACCATCGACACCGTGGTCGAGTTTCTTCGGGCCGGCAACATCGAGACCCTGGACCTCACCGGCGGCGCACCCGAACTCAATCCGCATTTTCGCGATCTCGTCACCCGTGCCCGCGCGCTCGGCGTGCACGTCATGGATCGCTGCAACCTCACCGTCCTGCATGAACCCGGGCAGGACGACCTGGCCGGGTTCCTCGCCGACAACCGGGTGGAGGTCATCGCCTCCCTGCCCTGTTACCTCGAGGACAACGTCGACGGCCAGCGCGGCAAGGGCGTCTACCAGGGCAGCATCGAGGGGCTTCAGAAACTGAATGCACTCGGCTACGGCCAGGCCGGCAGCGGGCTCGCGCTCAACCTCGTGTACAACCCGACCGGCCCGTTCCTGCCGCCCCCGCAGGCGCAGCTCGAGGCCGACTACAAGCGTGAACTGGATACGCGCTTCGGCATCGTCTTCAACCGGCTCTTCACGCTCACCAACCTGCCCATCGAGCGTTTCGGCAGCACGCTCGTGAGCAAGGGCCAGTTCGAGGACTACATGCGGCTGCTGCGCGAGGCCTACCGCGCGGAGAACCTCGACGCGGTCATGTGCCGCTCGCTCTTGAGCGTGGACTGGCAGGGTTACGTCTACGACTGCGACTTCAACCAGATGCTCGGCCTGCCGCTGCGCATCGGGGGCAAGCCCCGGCCGCAACTCGCCGACCTCCTCGGCCGCGACCTCGATGGCAACCCGATCGTGATCGCCGACCACTGCTACGGCTGCACCGCCGGCCAGGGTTCATCCTGCGGCGGGGCGTTGAGCTAGGGTTTTTGCCACAGAGGTCACAGAGGTTATTCGAGCGGTTTTACTCTGAGCCCTCTGTGGCGTACGGAATTCGTGTTCAACACGTTCATGTTCGTCATCCCTGCGGAGGCAGGGATCCAGGAACACCGAGGCCGATAACCTTCGGAGGCCGTACTGGCACCTTGTCGCTGATACTGGATTCCCGCCTTCGCGGGAATGACGAGTTGAGAGAGCCGGAATGACAAGTCAAGAGAGCGAGGACGACGGCTTGAGAGCGTGGGGATGACGACATCAGCCCCGCGGTAACAATGACTTCAGCGGCGCTGACGATACGCTGAAACATTCGGCCGAACGATTTCAGCCGGCCAAAAACGAACTATTGCAAACAAAGAACTATTGCAGGAGACACCGATGGACGTTCGCCAATCCGTACTCGACCGCTATTCCGAAGGCGCGCAACAGCGCGTAGAGGCGCTGTGCTGTCCGGTGGACTACGACGCCCGCCTGCTCGAGGCGATTCCGGCCGAGATACTGGAACGCGACTACGGCTGCGGCGATCCCTCGCGTTACGTGCGCGAGGGCGACACCGTGCTCGACCTCGGCTCGGGCGGCGGCAAGATCTGCTACATGGCCGCGCAGCTCGTCGGCCCCGAGGGCCTTGTCATCGGCGTGGACATGAACGAGGACATGCTCGACCTCGCCCGCCGCCACCAGGCGGAGATGGCCGAGAAGCTCGGCGGTGACCGCGTCGACTTTCGCAAGGGCTACATCCAGGACCTGGCGCTGGACGTCGCCGCGATGGAGGCCTTTCTCGCCGGACAGCCGGTGACCGATGCGGCAGGCTACACCCGCCTGCACGACTGGCAGGCCACGCAGCGCCGTGAGAAACCGCTGATCCCCGATGCCTCGGTGGATCTGGTCATCTCCAACTGCGTGCTCAACCTGGTGCCCGACGCCGACAAGAACCAGCTGGTGCGCGAGGTCTTCCGCGTGCTCAGGCCCGGCGGGCGCGTGGCCATCTCGGACATCGTCAGCGACGAGCCGGTCCCCGAGCACCTGAAGAACGACCCGGCGCTGTGGAGCGGCTGTATCTCCGGCGCCTTCCAGGAAGAGACGTTCCTCCAGGTCTTCCGCGAGGCCGGCTTCGTCGCCGTGGCCTACGACAAGTGGGACGCCGCACCCTGGCAGGTGATCGAGGGCATCGAGTTCCGCTCGGTCACGCTCACCGCCACGAAGCCCGAGGCCACCGCCTGCCTGGACTACGGCCATGCCGTGATGTACCGCGGTCCGTTTTCACAGGTGCACGACGACGAGGGCCACGTCTACCCGCGCGGCGCGCGCATCGCCGTGTGCGAGCGCAGCTACCGGCTCCTCACCGAGGGCCCCTATGCCGATCAGTTCATCGGTTTTGCACCGCGCAACCCGGGCGAGCCGCGCACGTTCTGCGCACCGGCCGGCACCCGCCGTCCGGCCGCCGAGACCAAGAGCCCCCTCGCGCCCACCTGCGACAGCGAGGGCAGCTGCTGTTGCTGACCGTCTCGGTCATCGTGCCGGCGCTCAACGAGGCGGCGACCATCGCGGCCACACTCGCGCCGCTGCAGGCCGTGCGTACGGCCGGTCACGAGATCATCGTGGTCGACGGTGGCAGCACGGACGCCACTGTCGACCGTGCCCGTGCGCTGGCCGACCGGGTGATCGCCAGTCCGCCCGGCCGGGCCAGGCAGATGAACGCGGGGGCAGGCATCGCCACCGGCGACGTCCTGTGGTTCCTGCATGCCGACACCCTCGCCCCTGCCGAGGCGATCGATGGCATCGGCGATGCACTTGCCGACGGCCGCCGCTGCTGGGGCCGCTTCGACGTGCGCCTGTCCGGCAATCACTGGCCGTTTCGCCTCATCGAGCGCGCCATGAACCTGCGCTCCTGCCTCACGCGCATCGCCACCGGCGACCAGGGCATCTTCGTCACGCGCGAGGCCTTCGCGGCGGTCGGCGGCTATGCCGACATCCCGCTGATGGAAGACATCGCGCTGAGCAGGCGCCTGCGAAAACACACGCCACCGGCCTGCCTGAAGTCACGGCTCGTCACCTCCAGCCGCCGCTGGGAACGCAACGGCATCCTGCGCACCGTGCTCCTCATGTGGCGCCTGCGGCTGGCCTACTTCCTCGGCGCCGCTCCCGACGCCCTGGCCGAGCGCTACCGTCGTGGCTGACAAGCACGATACCGCGGTCATCGTCTTTGCCCGCGCCCCCGTGCCGGGCGCCAGCAAGACGCGCCTGATACCCGCGCTCGGCGAACGCGGCGCGGCCACCCTGCACGCGCGCATGATCGAGCACAGCATCGAGACGCTGGCCACCGGCACCCACACGCTTCAGCTCTGGTGCGCCCCGGACACCGGCCACCCGCTCTTCGGTGACCTCGCCAGGCGCCACGAGCTGAAACTGCACACCCAGTGCGGTGATGATCTGGGCGCGCGCATGTATCATGCGCTGGACACCGCCCTGCGCGATCACGCCCAGGCCATCATCGTCGGCACCGATTGCCCCGGTATGGCAGCGGCCGATATCGAGGCCGCCGCGCAGGCACTACAACAGGGTGCGGACGCCGTCCTCGGCCCGGCCGAGGACGGGGGCTACTGGCTGCTCGGACTGCGTGCCATCTCGCCCACGCTCTTCGACGACCTGCCCTGGGGTGGCGACGCGATATACGAACAGACACGCGCACGCATCGAGGCCCTGGGCTGGCGCTGCCATGTGCTGCGCACACTGGCCGACGTGGACCGTCCGGACGACCTCGTCCACGTACCCGCGAAACTGCTGCAAGACACGAGAGAGAACGCATGAACTGGCTCGACAAACTGCCGCTCGGCATGCTCGTCATCATCGCCGCCACCCTGGGCCTTGCGCCCTTCGTGCCGGAACCGCATATCTGGGAAAAGCTCAAGATGCTGGCCGACGGCGCGCTCACGCGCCCCATCGACATCTTCGACCTGCTGATGCACGGCGCGCCATGGGTGTTGCTCGGCCTCAAGCTCGGGCGCCTGGCGCAGAAGCAGCTCGCTGCCCGGTAAGATCGCATGAACGCGAACACCCCGCGCCTGATCTTCGTCTACAACGCCGACAGCGGCCTGTTCAACACCATGGCCGACATCGGCCACAAGATCTTCTCGCCCGAGACCTACGCCTGCGAGCTCTGCGCCCTCACCCACGGCTATTTCAGCGAACGACGCGAGTGGCGCACCTTCGTCGAGTCACTGCCGCTGCCCTGCGAGTTCCTGCATCGCGATGAATTCCTGCGCGCGCATCCGGACCAGCAGGGGCACCGTTTTCCTGTCGTGCTATACATGGGTGAAAACGGACTGCAGCCCTGCCTCACGCGAGACGACCTGGCCGACTGCACCGACCTGGCGGCCCTGCAACAGGCCATCCGCCGCTGCCTGCCGGCGTGATGCCGGGCGCGAAGACGACCACCCACGATCAACCCGCATCAGAGACCACCGGAGCAAACGACATGCACGCCACTGCCGAACTGCAGGTCATACCGCTGGGTAGCGGTGTCTCGGTGCGTGCGGAGATCCTGCGCGTGACAGAGGTGCTGAAAGGGTACGAACTGCTGATCGAGACTCATGCCTCGGGCACGAACATCGAAGGCGAGCTGGCGGACATCCTCGCCGCCGTGGCGAGGGTGCACGAGCTGCTGCATGCCGAGGGCACGGTGCGCCTGGTGAGTTATCTCAAGCTGGAGACGCGCACCGACAAGACGCCCACGCTCGCCGGCAAGAAGCTCTAGCCACCAGGCCTCTATTCCTTGAGCTGGATACGCAGCCGGCTCTCGCTCACCTCGATCGCCTCCACGCCATCGGCGAAGGACTGCCAGAAGCCCGGGTCGTTGCCGAACTCCTGCACCAGGTCGATGTTCTTCAGGTTACCCAGCCAGGCATTGGGCAACGGCACGCCCCACACGCTCACCCCCTTGAGGATCACCACCGGCCGGCCGTTGGCGTAACGCAATTCCATGCCGGCCGGCACCTTCAGCGTCTCGCCGCCCAGCACCGGAAACTCCGGGTCCAGCGGCACCAGCAGCTTCGCGCTGGCGAGGTTGTCGGACAGATCGATCGCCAGGCGATGGGCCAGGTCGGTGTTGCGTGCGAGCAGGGCGTTGAGTTCCTTCTCGGTGAACTGGATCTCGCGGCTTGCGCCCGCCTCGCTATAGGGCTCGGGGACCAGCGGCCCGGACGCAGCCGGTGCGGTGCGGCCGGCCGTACCCTCCAGCCGGTCCAGCTTGGCCTCCAGCACCTGTGTCTCCTTCTGGTTCAGCGTGACCGGCCGGAATTCGGTGGGAAACAGATAGGCCCACACGATCCACAGCGTGATGCCCACCGACAGCGCCACGGCGAGCAGTACCAGCCCCGTGGCCTTCCAGGGAAACCCGGTTTTCTTCGCGGGCGGCGTCGGGGTGATCGTGGTCTCGTTCATGGGGTTCCTTGATGTGGGCGTTAGGCGTGAAAATCTAATCTGCCACAGAGGGCACGGAGATCACAGAGGACAACCGGGCTGTATTCTTCCTCTGTGCCCTCTGTGGCAAAACGCATTCACATCGAACGCCCCCTACACCCAGTCCCTCACGACCATCCCGACAGGGCGGCCCGCGGCCGCCGGACGGACGATGCCGAAGAGAAAGGTGCACGGCGGCCACGGGCCGCCCTATGACGTGAGACTTCAAACTTCAAACTTCACCCCCCTCCCGGTCATACAGCTCGACCAGGTGCCGCACACGCGGCGGCAGGTCGTCGCCGACCTGGTCCCAGTCGAAGCGCCAGGTCCAGTTGTCCTTCACCGTGCCCGGTACGTTCATGCGGTGTCCGCCGTCGAGGGCGAGCAGGTCCTGCATGGGCACCATGGCCAGGCGCGCGACCGAGCCCAGCGCGGCGCGGATCAGCGGCCAGGGCATGGGCTCGTCGGGCTCGCCCAGGTAGTCATGCACGTAGCGACGTGTGGCCTCGTCCAGCGAGGCGTACCAGCCCAGGCTGGTGTCGTTGTCGTGGGTGCCCGTGTAGACCACGGCGTTGTCGACGTGGTGGTCCGGCAGATAGGGGTTGTCGGGGCTGCCATCGAAGGCGAACTGCAGGATCTTCATGCCCGGCAGGCCCCAGGCGTCGCGCAGGGCCTCGACCTCGGGGGTGATGGTGCCCAGGTCCTCGGCCACCAGCGGCAGGTTGCCCAGCCGCTCGCGCAGCCGGCGAAACAGCGCCTCGCCGGGCGCAGTGATCCACTGTCCCTGGATGGCCGTCTCCTCGCCGGCCGGGATGGACCAGTAGGCCTGAAAACCGCGGAAGTGGTCCACGCGGATCAGGTCGAACTGGGTCTCCAGGGTGCGCAGGCGCCGCTCCCACCAGGCGAAGTCGTCGGCCTGCATCGCCTCCCAGTCGTACAGCGGGTTGCCCCAGCGCTGGCCCGTGGCCGAGAAATAATCCGGCGGCACGCCGGCCACGTGGTGCGGCTGGCCCTGCGCGTCGAGATCGAAGTACTGCGGCTCGGCCCAGACATCGGCGGAGTTGTGGGCGACGAAGATGGGCATGTCGCCGAACAGCAGGATGCCGCGGGTATTGGCGTAGCGGCGCAGATCGGCCCATTGCCGGTAGAAGAGATACTGCTCGAAGCGGTGCTGGTCGAGCACCGCCGCGAGCCGCCCGCGCGTGGCGTCGAGCGCCGCCGGCTCGCGGTCGCGCAGCTCGGGCGCCCACTCCCACCAGGGGCGTTCGTCATGCTCGTGGCTCAGGGCACGGAACAGGACATAGTCGTCCAGCCACTCGGCATTGGTCTCGCAAAAGGCTGCGAGGCTGCGGCGCTCGGCCTGATCGGCGCGGGCCAGAAAGCCGGCGCGCGCCTCGCGCAGGCGGGCGGCATGCCACGCCGCCCAGGCATCGAGGGCCTGCGGCGGCGCGCTGTCGTCCTCCAGCCAGCCCTGCGCCCGCAGGGGTTCGAGGCCGATGAGCCAGGTGTTGCCGGCATGGGCCGACTCGCCCTGGTAGGGCGAGCCCAGCGGGGCGGTGGGACCGAGCGGCAGCACCTGCCAGACACTCAGCCCGGAGCGGGCCAGCAAGTCGACGAAACGGAAGGCAGCGGACCCGAGGCCGCCGACGGGGGCCTCGCCCGGCAACGAGGTCGGATGTAGCACGACACCGGCGCGACGGCGGTCCAGCGGGGTACGTGCCTTGGTCGTGGTGCGCGTCAAGCCGGTCCCTTCCTCCATCCGGGCTGTTCGGGTCTCGTAATCGTGCGGACGCATCCCTGTCCCTCCTCTGCGGCCCTGCTAGGCCTGCGGCCGCTGCCCCTGCCGCATCACCCCGCCGGTGGCCGGGCTGCCGCCACCGTGCGTGAAACTGTGCGCCAGGTATTCGGGCGGCGCCTCGCCCATGATCTGGTAGAGATTGGCCAGGTGCAGGCGGTAGAGGCGCTCGAAGGCGCTCACCGAATTGGCCGGGTTGTAGTCGCCGAACCACCAGCACCAGTCCGAGCCCTCGCAGATGGCGAGCTGGCGGGTGGCGCGCTCCAGGCGTTCGCCACCGAGCCGGCCCTCTGACACCAGGCGGTCGAACACCCGCTTGGCGTCGATGAGCATGTCCCAGCCGCGGTTCTTGTCGGTGTCGCCGATCCAGGTGGAGAAGCTGCCGTACACCCAGCTGCCGGCGGTGAGCGTGGCCAGCGGCCGGGGCGCGACCGCATCCAGCGCCGCACTGAAGGTGGTGAGCTCGATGGTCGGGTGATCGGCCAGCCGGGCATACAGGGCGCTGAGGAAGTAATAGCCGTTGTTCGGGTAGTACTCCCAGGCATTCTCGCCGTCCAGGATCACCGAGACCACGCAGTCCTGGCGGGCGTCGGCGCAGGCCGTGGCGATGTTCTCCAGGTGATGCACGAAGTCGCCCACCGCATCGTCGGCGTGCCAGTCGGCATACTTGAAGCCGATGGCGTCCGAGAGGCCGTCGTCGCGGAAGAAGCAGGCGGTGGCGGCCTCCTCCAGCCGGTAGGGGGCGTGCAGCCAGCGCTTGGTCGGGTCGACCTCGCCGCCGTTGACGGCCTTGAGGCTGTTGGCCAGCACCGTCTCGCCGCTGGCGGCCCAGCGAAAGCCGTGTTCGCCGAGCAGGCGCAGCGTGGCGGCGCTCACCCCGCCCTCGGAGGGCCAGCAGCCGGCGGGCCGGAAACCGAAGTAGCGTTCGAAGACGCGGATGCCCTCCACGATGTGCCAGCGCACGCGCTCCTCGCCGCCCGGATACTGGCCGCCGGCCGGCAGCTCCACGCCGGGCATGGCATCCTGCGCGGCCCGCGTATCCAGCAGCAGCGGCATGATGGGATGGGCATAGGGGGTCATGGAGAGCTCCACCTGCCCCTGCTCGGCCAGGGCGCGATACTGCTCGACCACGCTGCCCAGCTGTTCGCAGATGATCTGCAGCAGCTGCCGGCGATCCTCCAGTGTATAGCCGCTCTGCCGGTCCATCAGCCGGGCCACGCGCTCGTCGCGCCGGCGCGTGGTCTCACCCATCCAGGCCAGGTGATACCAGACCAGCAGATCGGCGAGGAAGCCCTCGTTCACGTAGGCCAGCCCTTCCGGGTGACGCCGGTACCAGCGCACCATGTCGGCCAGCAGCTTGAACTGGGGATAGGGATCGATCAGCCGGTGCTCGTTGGCGCGCACGCAGGCCTCGGCCAGCACCATGCGGGCAGCGGGCTCCTGCGGCAGCACCGGGTTGGCCAGGGCCGCCAGCAGCGTGTCGCGGATGGGCGTGCCCTGGTTGAGGTAGGCGTGCAGCTGGCGGGCGTAGTCGTCGATCTGTTCGAGCAGGATGGGCGCGAAGTTCACCACCGCCCGGGCGCCCGGCACGGCGCGCAGGTGCGCGGCCATGTCGATGTAGTCCTTGGTGGCGTGCAGGTAGGTCCACGGCAGGTGATAGTCGCCGCTGAGCAGGTCCTGGTACTGCGGCTGGTGCATGTGCCAGCACAGCACCACCTTCAGTTTGTCGCTAGCGGACATAGCGGATGCTCGTGCCCAGCATCTCCGGTGTCACCAGTACCACCCCGCCCGGGGAGACATGGAAGCGCCGCGCGTCCTCTTCCGCATCCTCGCCGATCACCGTGCCGGGCGGGATGCGGCAGCCCTTGTCGATCACCGCCCTGGTGATGCGGCAGTCGCTGCCGATCTCGACATCCGGCAGGATCACCGCATCCTCGACCTGCGAGAAGGAATCGATGCGCACGTTGGAAAACAGCAGCGAGTGGCGCAGGTAGGCGCCGGAGATGATGCAGCCGCCGGAGACCATGGAATCCACCGCCATGCCGCGGCGGTCGTCGTCGTCGAACACGAACTTCGCCGGCGGCAGCTGTTCCTGGTAGGTCCAGATCGGCCAGTACTCGTCGTAGAGGTTGAGCTCCGGCGTCACCCCGATGAGCTCCATGTTGGCCGCCCAGTAGGAGTCCACGGTACCGACGTCACGCCAGTAGGCCTGGGTGCCCGTCTCCGGGTCGCGGAACGGGAAGGCCATCACGCGGTAGCGGTCGATGATGGAGGGGATGATGTCCTTGCCGAAGTCGTGGCTCGAGCCCGGCATGTCGGCATCCTTGATGAGCTGCTCGAACAGGAAGGCCGTGTTGAAGACGTAGATGCCCATCGAGGCCAGCGCCGTGTCCGGCTTGCCCGGCATCGCCGCGGGCTCCTCGGGCTTCTCGGCGAAATCGGTCACCTGCCCGTCGCCGTCCACCGCCATCACGCCGAAGGACTGCGCGGTCTTCAGATCCACCTCCAGGCAGCCCACCGTCATGTCCGCGCCGGACTCGACGTGATAGGCGATCATCTGGCCGTAGTCCATCTTGTAGACATGATCGCCCGCCAGGATCATCACGTACTCGGGATTGTGGCGGCGGATGATGTCGAGGTTCTGGTAGACCGCGTCGGCCGTGCCCTCGTACCAGGAGGTCTCGATGCGCTGCTGCGCCGGCAGGATCTCGACGAACTCGCCGAACTCGCCGCGCAGAAAGCCCCAGCCCTTCTGCACGTGCTGGATCAGGGAATGGGCCTTGTACTGGGTGAGCACGCCCACCTGGCGGATGCCGGAGTTGATGCAGTTGGAGAGCGGGAAATCGATGATGCGGAACTTGCCGCCGAAGGGCACGGCGGGCTTGGCGCGCCACATGGTCAGCTGCTTGAGGCGTGAGCCGCGTCCACCGGCCAGGATCAGGGCCAGGGTGTCTCGGGTGATGCGGCTGATGAAGCGTTGCGATTTCAGTTTCATTGGCGATGGGATTCCCGATCTGTCACTGAAGTCCATATGTGCAAGAATGGGGCCGCAGCCACTGAAACTGGCCCGGTAACTGCACGGGATGGATCTGCCCGGCGCGGCGCCGCGTTCCTGCGAAGCCCTAGTATGGCTTCTTTGCCGCCCCGTTTCTATTACATAATGCTGAACACGCTCAAGGCAGGGATACCGACTCCATGAAGGCCGCCCAACCCGCCAGCCGCCTCTCCGACGACGCCCTGCGCCGCCTGCTGGAGGCCCGGCATCACGACCCCTTCACCGTGCTCGGACGCCACGACGACGCGGCCGGCGCGACGATCCGCGCCTTCCTCCCCCATGCCCGCGAAGCGCGCATCGCCGACCTCGATGCCCCGATGCGGCGCATCGAGGGCACGGACCTCTTCGAGTGGCAGGGCGATGCCGACGCGCTGCCCGCGCGCTACCGTCTGCGCTGGCAGGACACCCAGGGCCAGTGGCATGAGCGCCACGACCCCTATGCCTTCCCCGCCCAGCTCGGCGACTTCGACCTGCACCTGTTCGGCGAGGGCCGTCACTGGCACATCTACCGCGTGCTCGGCGCCCATCCCTGCGTGATCGACGCCGTGGCCGGCGTGCGCTTCGCCGTGTGGGCGCCGAACGCCGAGCGCGTCAGCGTGGTCGGCGACTTCAACCACTGGGACGGACGCATCCATCCCATGCGCTCGCGCGGCGGCAGCGGCGTGTGGGAACTCTTCATCCCGGACATCGACGCCGGCCAGCACTACAAGTACGAGATCTACAACCGTCAGGGCCAGCTCCTGACCAAGGCCGACCCCTACGGCCAGCACTTCGAGCGCCGGCCGGGCACCGCCAGCCGCATCCCGCCGGAGAGCGGCTTCACCTGGGGCGATCAGGCCTGGCTGGAGGCGCGCCGTCACCGCGACTGGCAGCACGCCCCCCTGTCCATCTACGAGGTGCATCTCGGCTCCTGGCAGCGCGACGAGCACGGCCAGTTCCTCGACTACCGCGAGCTCGCCCACCGCCTGGTCGAGCACTGCCGCGAGACCGGCTTCACCCACATCGAACTGCTGCCCGTCACCGAACACCCGCTGGATGCCTCCTGGGGGTACCAGACCATCGGCTACTACGCCCCCACCAGCCGCTTCGGCAGCCCGGACGACTTCCGCTACTTCGTCGACCACTGCCACCGGCACGGCATCGGCGTGCTGCTCGACTGGGCCCCCGGCCACTTCCCCAAGGATGCCCACGGCCTGGCCCGCTTCGACGGCACCGCGCTGTACGAACACGAGGACCCGCGCCTGGGCGAACACCGCGACTGGGGCACGCTGATCTTCAACTACGAGCGCAACGAGGTCCGCAACTTCCTCATCGGCAGCGCCATGTACTGGGTGGAGGAGTTCCACATCGACGGCCTGCGCGTGGACGCCGTCGCCTCCATGCTCTACCTCGACTACTCCCGCGAGCCCGGCGACTGGGTGCCCAACAAGTTCGGCGGCAACGAAAACCTCGCCGCCATCGACTTCCTGCGCGACCTCAACGGCACCGTGCAGGGCCAGCACCCGGGCACACTCATCATCGCCGAGGAATCCACCGCCTGGCCCCAGGTCACCCGCCCGCCGTGGCTCGGCGGCCTGGGCTTCGCCATGAAGTGGAACATGGGCTGGATGCACGACACCCTCGAATACTTCCAGCAGGACCCGGTGCACCGCAGCTACCACCACGACCGGCTCACCTTCGGCCTGCTGTATGCCTTCACCGAGAACTTCGTCCTGCCCTTCTCCCACGACGAGGTCGTGCACGGCAAGCGCTCCCTGCTCTACCGCATGCCCGGCGACGAGTGGCAGCGCTTCGCCAACCTGCGCCTGCTCTACAGCCTCATGTTCACCTACCCGGGCAAGAAGCTCCTGTTCATGGGCTGCGAATTCGGCCAGGGCGACGAATGGAACCACGGCCAGGCACTGGACTGGTACCTGCTGCAGTTCCCCCACCACAGCGGCATGCAGCGCCTCGTCGGCGACCTCAACCGCCTCTACCGCGACGAGCCCGCCCTGCACCGCTACGACTTCGAGCACCAGGGCTTCGAGTGGATCGACTGCCACGACAGCGCCCAGTCCATCGTCAGCTACCTGCGCAAGAGTGACGACGACTACCGCCTCGTCATCCTCAACTTCACCCCCGTTCCCCGCCACCACTACCGCATCGGCGTCCCGGACGACGGCGTCTACGAGGAGATCCTCAACTCCGACTCCGCCCACTACGGCGGCAGCAACACCGGCAACGGCCACGCGATCCAGGCCGAACCCACCCCCTGGATGGGCCGCCCCTGGTCCGTCAGCCTCACCCTCCCCCCGCTCGGCGCCCTCGTCCTGCGCCGCCGGGACACCTAGGCAGGCACCGCCAGGGCATTGTTAGGGCATTGGCAGACCCCGGCGAAGGCGCTATCATTACGCCCCTGTACCTCATGGGGCGGTAGCTCAGCTGGGAGAGCGTCGCGTTCGCAATGCGAAGGTCGGGAGTTCGATCCTCCTCCGCTCCACCACATCCCAAACGAAAAAGGCGCGCCGATGGCGCGCCTTTTTCGTTTCCGGTCAGACCATACACCGTGCGGGCCGCGCTTGATCACCCGCTGGCCGGCGTCAGGGTCGGTACGGATTACTGACGGATATCGATGAACGAATATCTCATGTCAGCACCCTCCACGAGCTCTTTCAACGGCGTGGCGTACTTTTCATCACCGGCATAGATCAGCCAAACGCCGGGATAGGCCTTCCCCTCCACAGCGCCCTTGATTACGGCATTGACCAGCGCGGAATTCCGACCCGAGACGAGCACCTTCCCATCGCTCGATCTAGAAAGATCGTCCAGTGTTCCTCCAAGGCGCGTAGCGTTGGCGCCGCCCCCCGCCGCGATGGCCACGCCATCGCCAATGGCGCCGTGCGAAGGAATGTCTATGTAGATAAAGTCACCGCCGCCGAACGTGGTGGCCGCCTCAGCCAGAACGTCCCGCTGCGGCTTCGTCTGGGTGGATGCACACCCGGTCAGTAAAAGGCCGAATACGGCCAGTGCGATATATCTGATCATTACGCTCTCCTTGCTAAAGTAATCACTTACTACGTCTCGATCTCTACTGTGCTATTCGCTTCAGCGTGCTCGGGTCGTAGCCGCATTCGCGAATAAGCTGCTTATAGTGGTCATCGATGTTGCGAGTACCAGACTCCCACGCACCTTTCACGAGTCGATTGCAACGCGCCCTCTCACGTTGTCGTGTTTCTGTAAGGCGCTGCTCATATGCTTCAGCACTAAGATCTTTCAGCTCGATGGATTCGAGCACCGGCCTGAGAAACACCTGATCGATATCAATATCGTAAAGCGGCTTACCGTTTTTATAATAAAAGCCTGCGCTAAATCCTATGTGATGGTATCGATCATTTCCGATCTCCCAACATGCATACCCTACACCGGAATGTGTTTGCTCATCTGTCACCTCGCGTTCAGCGTTCCGCTTATAACTATTTGAAGCAATTCTCCAACATTCAAGACTTCCATGACGAATTCTGGTTATGTCACGTTCAACGTAGTCATGTGACTCCTGTCTCTCGCTCCACTCAACCTGACTTAATGCAAGCCACTCTTCAGGAGTGACAAATGGCTTCCCAATTAGATGAATGTCAGTACCGATACCGAAATGTGCGACTTCAGTTACTCCTATGACCTCACTGTAACTAAACCCACCCATAACAGATACTCTCCATCCATCTCTTTGCGTATCATGACTGATCAGGACTGATTGACAGGGTGTAAGATCCGACCAGTAACCAGATGGCGTAAAGCGCACGCGCTCTAACTCAACTGTTTGCTCGAAATCAAACCCACATGCGTCACGCATTATCACTGTGTCTGGCTTGAAAGGGTTATTAACGACTCCACACCCGACATGAATAAGAGAAACAATACCGATTGCAATGATTCGGGAAATCATTGTGCACGCACCTGACTACCATCGTGAAGTATCAATATCGGCTTCGGATGTGTGTTTCTGAAATGCTCGACTGACGGTTGTTGACCTCCGGCACATGCCACCCCCTGACAAATGTAATCACTATGTGGACTTTTATCGCCACCGAACAAGACGAGCGGGATTGATGCAAAACTGTCGATAAACGATACAGGTCTTTCCCTATTCCAATTATTTCCAAGAAGCGGCATATCTGCTACTGAATCGACGACTCTCGTGCCAAAGATTGTAGATTTCCCATCGGGTCGATTGACCTGAAATACTACCCGACTCTCAGTTGAATCAGTCGTTTCTTCATTCACTTTAAACCCTGATTCTTGCGCTACCTTAAAGAATTTCGTTGCCCTCACTGGCGCCCCCGACAGCTGAATCGTACCTGTTTTAGTGTTTGGTTCTCCATTAGTAAAATCCAATCCATCAATCGCACGATAGGTAATCAGCCCACCCTGACTGTGTCCCGCGAGATTGATCGTATGATTTTGATCGATGCCTTTTTGCAAGAAACTCTTAAACTGTCGCACATTCCCGGATGCGCCTGCGGGGTCAGGTTGAGGTACCCCCGGTTTTCCGGACACATGGTTAAGCCAATTCCGACATCATCTCGAAATCGACTGGGGTTGTGAAGCCCAGCGATTGATGCAGACGTAGGCGATTGTAGAACACCTCCATGTATTCGAAGATGGCTGTGCGCGCCGCGTCCCGGTCTTCAAATACGACATGATGCACCAGCTCATTCTTCAAGTTGCTGAAGAAGCTCTCAGCCACGGCATTGTCGAGGCAGTTGCCCTTGCGGCTCATGCTTTGCACGATGCCATAGTGCTTTAGCCTGGCGCGATACACGGCGCCGACGTATTGCTACCCCTGATCGCTGTGGATGATGAGGCCTGGCTCCGGTCGTCGACGTTTCACAGCCATGTGCAGGGCATCCAGCACGAGCTGCTGGTCGATGCGCTGACTCATGGCCCAGCCGACGATCCGGCGCGCAAAAAGGTCCACGACAGCAGCCACATAGAGCCACCCACGCCGGGTCGGCACAAAGGTGATATCCGTGACCCATACCTGGTTTGGACGTGTCGCCGTGAAGTTGCGGTTGAGCAGGTTTGGCGCCACAGGTTCATGGTTGCTGCGTGCCGCATAGGTCTGGCGGAAACGGCGCACGCGCTTGGCAACCAGGCCGTCGAGCCTGCGCAGTCGGGTTACCCGGTGCCGTCCGCAGGTTTCGCCACGGTCCCGTAGTGCCCTCCAGGTCTTGTAATCGCCATAGTTCTCGCGTGACTCCTGATGCACCTCACGGATAAGCCGGAGCAGGCGATTATCTTCCTCGGCGCGACGACTGGGGGTGCGAGCACGCCACTCGTAATACCCGCTGCGGCTTACACCTAGCGCAGCACACATGGTGCTCACATGGAATTTATCGCGATGCTCGTCCATGAAGGCGTACCTCACCTCGATTCCTTGGCAAAGTACAGCGCGGCTTTTTTTAAAATGTCACGCTCCTCGGTAACCCGGTCCAGCTCACGCTTCAGCCGAGCAATCTCGGCATCCTTGTCACTGGTGGGGCGGCCACGGCCGGGAAATGCCTGGTCGCCATGGGCCTCAACCTCGTCGCGCCAGAGGTACAGCTTATTTCGGGCAATGCCCAATTGTCGGGCGATCTCAGCAGCTGGCTTATCGCCCTTCTTCAGCAGCCGCACCGCTTCGAGTTTGAATTCTCGGCTAAAGGTTTTACGCTTTTGCATCGGACACCTCTCCGGGGCATTATCCCCTTATCTGGGTGTCCGGAATATCAGGGGTGCCTCATACTGTCCCCGGAATTGCCACAACAAGGTATGGCCAGCCGCTCTGAAAGAGGATTGAAAACGGTTCGGCTTTGGTAATGACTAAGTGCGCTGCTGCATCCCACGCTAGGATCGCTAACAAAGCAAAAATACTGGACACGATCAAACGCTTTCGCCAACTTTGAAGATAGGTAGACCAGATGCTCGGAACAAGGAATGCTACAACCAAAACAGCGAGAGACAGAGCGTGTACTCGGACTGGCGCATTGCTTAGGCCGAGATATACTGCAGAAAGCGCCAGATAGACAATGCTAGGAATTAGATATCTACGCATTCTTAGACGCCTAACGTTTAAGCTGTGCGGCGCAGACGAAGCGTAGCGTAGTTTGCGTCCGAACGAGCGCCTTGTTATACCGTATTTTTCGTTGCCTCATAAATTACGGTAGCTATATAAGAGCCTATTGCGCCCAGGATAATTGCTGAAATGGCAGAAATAACCATTGACCAAATTGGATGTTTTTTCACAAATGAAACAATTCTATAAAACAATGGTTTTTTTATTTTTATAATTTCATTTTGAGCTTTTGAGATGGTTTCATTCGATACCTTCTCCTTTCGTAGGCGCTCAACACAATCAGGACAGATAATTGGTTCGTGGAGTGAATATATAATATCTGTTTTGATGCCGTTCATATCAAATAGGCAACCACGGGTTTCATCATGTGTGAAATTTGTGGCCTCATCATTCAGCGGTATTCGCTCTCCACTACGTTTGTATAAAAAGGTGTAAGCATATAAGAGCCGAAATACTGCATTTTCTAACGGTATATTAAAGCCATTTAAAATATCTTTAATTTCGTGAAAGGTAAAAACCACTCTGTTTTTACTAAGTCGGCGTGTATACCAGTTGTACTCAAGAGGAACATTTACAATTGCGATGAGAAAATTGCCTGTAAATTGTTCCGGCAAAACCTGTTCAAGTTTGGCATCAGTAAATTCCCACCCATAACCATCCGAATCTTGTGTAAGGGAGTAATTTTCAATATCGCCCACGACTGAGAATAGGGCTGACTTCCAGCTTTTGATTTTTCTTTTATCAAACTCGCTGGGCATATGGCCTATTGTTACTACTGATATTGTTGTCTTATCCATCATTTCCCTATTAAGGTATAACGTTTTGCTAAGGGGCGCGGAGCCGCAGCGCGGCGGAGCGTCCCAGTGAGCGATAGCGAACGACTTGAGCTAATTGTTATACGTTTCTTCATGCTATTCACTATAAATGATATTTAGTGTGTGACACCACGGGAGCAGCAATTAAAGATTAATCAGGTGTGGAGCGATAATGCTCCTTAACTTTCACCTTTTTGCCTTTAACCACCTTTGTATGCTCAGGTACATGTACCTTCTTTAGCTTCCGATCTTTCGTCTTGGCCATTTTCGCCTCCAAAGTAGGAACGACCTAGCGAGTAGGTCTCTCCGAAGCAGCCCATCTGCTCCGCCTCTGTATCAGAGTTTCTGGGCTCAATGAAGGTATAAGACCGTGGTGCCACACCTGAATATCACTCCTTTGACGTATAACTACAATTAGTGGGCCTAAAAGACCGTTTTAAACCGGTCATTTGGGACCCGTAACAGAGGGGCCCCATAGAAATCAGTCGCTTGGAAAAAGCAAACCGGACAATCGAAGTGAAACCGGTCAACCGCGACGTCACTCAATCACCTCCACCTTCACGCTAATCGCATCATCCCGCCCGCGCGTCTCCCATTGGCGCGAGGCGGTGCCGCTGGATTCATACCGCTCTTCCTCTGCCACGCCGCCAATGGTGATCCATTCGCCCACCGGCCCCGAGATCGTGGTCACGGCCTCCTGGGTGGCGATGGTCTGGTCGGACTGCAGTGACTGCTGCACGGGGCGGATGTGCAGGTAGACGCGGTCGCCGGAGATCCTCGGGGTGACGTAGAAACCGGTTTCCACGCGCCGGTATTCGACGCCGCTGGAGGTGATGACCCGGTTGCCGGTGATGATGGCGGCGGTGGTGACGTAGGGCACGTCGCCGCCGGTGCGGATGAAGGCGCTCTGGCCTTCGAGCACGCGTAGGGAGCTGGCGCGGGTGGTCTGGCCGCGGGTGCTGCGTTCCCGTAGCGTGCCGTGCAGGCCTTCTTCGTCGGTGTCGCCCAGGGTGACGCTGCCGCGCTCGTTCTCGATGCGGCCGCTGGCGCCGATCTCGCGGTCGCGCAGGTCTTCGGCACGGCCGGCGCTGACGGTGACGAGCATGTTCTTCTGGGCCTGGTCGAGCTGGCGGACGAGCTCGCGGACCTCGCGGATGCGTTCGGGGGCGGCGCGGATGATGAGCTGGTAGCCGGTGCCGGTGAGGGCGTCCTGCGGCTGGAGCAGGGGGCGCACCAGCGGGATGACTTCCTCGGCGGGGCGGTTGCGCAGTTCGATGATCTCGAGCCGGTCGCCCGCGGCGGCGATAGCGGTGCCGCCGAGTGCCGCGAGCAGGAGGGCAAGGAGCAGGGTGGCGGCGCGCATCATAAATGCAGGCGCTGGAAGTTGGGCTCGTGCTCGGCGTGCTCCCACAGGCTGGTGAATTCGTTGTGCAGGTCGCGGGCGCGGGCGGGGTTGTTGAACTCCAGCGTGGCCTCGTAGAGGTCGCCCTTGCCGCGGTGCAGCACGCCGCGCCGGTCGGCGACGAGGAAGGCCTCGTTGTAGTGGGCCTGCTCGGGGCGCAGGCGCCGGATCTGGATGTAGCTGCTGAGCCGGCGGGCGGTCTCGATCAGGCGGTGGCCGTGGGCGATGGCGTGCTCGGTGTTGTTCACCAGGATGCGGACCTCGGCGTAGCGGCTCTGGCGCGCGAGTTCGGCGATGGCGTCATCGAACTCGGCGGTGTCGTAGACGGCCGGGTCCATGTCGCGGGTGACGATGTGCAGCGAGCGGCGCGCCTGCCGGGCGAGCAGGAGTGCGGCGAGGCGGTTCTGCTCGATGTTGTCGAGCCGCAGCGGTTCGTGGTCGGTGCCGAGCTGGTAGCGGTCGGGATCGGCGAGCAGGGGATGCAGGGTGTCGTCGGCCATGTCGTCTCTGCGCTGTGGATATCGCTCGAGGATAGCGCATCGATTAGCGTCATTCACGCGCTGTCGTGAACCAGGGGGATGAGGTGGGTTCGTTTACTGGATCCCCGCTTTCGCGGGGATGACGAGGTGTGGGGGAAGGGATGACGGTGTGGCGGCTGGGACACGCCACGCTTGTCCGTCGCGTGTCCCAGCCGCCTGCGCGTCAGTCGGTGAGGGGGCGGCGCATCTGCCGGTGGGGGATGCCGGCGTCCATGAAGACCTCGCCCTCGGTGGTGAAGCCGGCGCGCTCGTAGAAGGGGATGGCGTGGGTCTGGGCGTGGAGGAAGACCTCCGCCATGCCCTGCCGGCGGGCCTCGGCGAGCAGGGCCTCGAGCAGGGCGCGGCCGATGCCGTTGCCGCGCCAGGGGGCGCGTACGGCCATGCGGCCGATGTGGCCGTCGGCGAGCAGGCGCGCGGTGCCGATGGGCGTGCCGTCCCGCGTCTCGGCCAGCACGTGCACGGCGGCCGCATCGAGCCCGTCCCACTCCAGGGCCTCCGGCACCTGCTGCTCCTCGATGAAGACCTCGCGGCGGATCAGCGCCAGGGCCGGCTCGTCCCGGGCCCAGTCGGCCAGGCGCAGCTCAGCCGTTGAGGCCGTCATCGTCGTCCGCCTCGAAGCCGAGGCAGCCGCTCTGGAACAGGGCGTGGGCCAGGGCGAAGAGGGCGTCGTCGCGGGCCAGGGCCTGGCTCACGCGCGGGGCGTAGCGGTAGCCCTCGCAGAGGGTCTCGACCGTGGCGCGGGCCTCGTTGGGCAGGATGCGGCAGTGGCCGTCCCAGAAGAACAGCAGGCGCTCGTCCTCGGCGATGAAGGCGAGGCGGGAGACGGCCGCCCGCTCCAGCGGGGTGCCGGCGGCGAGCCGTGCGCGCAGGGCGGCGCTGTCGTCCGTCGGCGGATCGTAGAGCAGCTCGGCGAGCTCCGGGTTCTTCGGCTCGGTGACGTACTGGCCGAACCAGACGGCGAGCGCATTGTCCCCGGCCTGCAGCACCGGGGCGAGCAGGGCGCGCACGCGTTCGAGCGCGGCGGCATCGATCTCGCCTTTCTTCTGCACCGGCGCCATGCCGGCATCGCCGTAGCGGGCGGCGGCGGGCAGGCGGGCGGCGAGGAACTCGGCGAAGCCCGTGACCAGCTCGCGCTGCGCCGGGGCGCGAAAGCCGATGGAGTAGGTGAGGCAGTCGTCGGTGGCCACGCCGTGGTGGGCGTAGCGCGGCGGCAGGTAGAGCATGTCGCCGGGGGCCAGCACCCAGTCCTCGGCGGCGTCGAAGCGCTCCAGGATGCGCAGCTCCAGGTCCGGCAGGTAGCGTTCCTCCTGCAGCGGCACGCCGCCGATCTGCCAGCGGCGGTGGCCGTGGGCCTGCAGCAGGAACACGTCGTAGTCGTCGATGTGCGGGCCTACCGAGCCGCCCTCGGGGGCGTAGCTGATCATGAGGTCGTCGATGCGCCAGTCGGGCAGGAAGCGGAAGGGCTCGATGACGTTGAGCAGCTCCGGCACGTGCTTCTCCACGTCGGAGACCAGCAGCGTCCAGTGGGTCTCGGGCAGGGTGGCGAAGACCGATTCGGCGAACGGGCCGTAGCTCACCTGCCACGGCCCGGTCTCGCCGTGCTCGCGGATGATGCGCGCACTGACGCCTTCTTCGCAGGCCAGGCCCGCGAGCTCGTCCGGGCTGAGCGGGGAGGCGAAGCCCGGGATGGCCTGGCGGACGAGCAGGGGGCGCTGCTGCCAGTAGTCGCGCAGGAAGTCCTCCGCGCTCAGTCCGCCGAGCAGCTGCATCAGATGTTGCGGGCCTGTTCGGCGGCGTTGCCGATGTAGCTGGCCGGGGTCATCGCGCGCAGGCGGGCCCGGGCCTCCTCGGGGATGTCGAGGCCGTCGACGAAGGCCTGCATCACCTCGCGGGTGACGCGCTGGCCGCGGGTGAGCTCCTTGAGCTTCTCGTAGGGCTTCTCGATGCCGTAGCGGCGCATCACCGTCTGGATGGGCTCGGCGAGCACCTCCCAGTTGCGGTCGAGCTCGTCCTGCAGGCTCTCGCGGTTGATCTCCAGCTTGCCCAGGCCCTTCATCAGCGACTGGTAGGCGATGCTGCTGTGGGCGAAGCCCACGCCCAGGGTGCGCAGCACGGTGGAGTCGGTGAGGTCGCGCTGCCAGCGCGAGACCGGGAGCTTCTGCGCCAGGTGCGTGAACAGGGCGTTGGCCACGCCCAGGTTGCCCTCGGCGTTCTCGAAGTCGATGGGGTTGACCTTGTGCGGCATGGTGGAGGAGCCCACCTCGCCGGCCACCACCTTCTGGCGGAAGTGGCCCATGGCGATGTAGCCCCAGACGTCGCGGGCGAAGTCGATGAGGATGGTGTTGAAGCGGGCCACGGCGTCGAACAGCTCGGCGATGTAGTCGTGCGGCTCGATCTGGATGGTGTAGGGGTTCCAGGTCAGCCCCAGCGAACTCACGAACTGCTCAGCGAAGGCCGGCCAGTTCACGTCCGGGTAGGCGGCCAGGTGGGCGTTGTAGTTGCCCACCGCGCCGTTGATCTTGCCGAGCATCTCCACGGCGGCCACCTGCTGGCGCTGGCGGCGCAGACGCGCGACCACGTTGGCGAACTCCTTGCCCATGGTGGTCGGCGAGGCCGGCTGGCCGTGGGTGCGCGACATCAGCGGGGCGTCGGCGAACTGGTGGGCCTGGGTGCGCAGGGTGTCGATGATCTCGTCCATCTCGTTGAGCATCACCTGGCCGCGGCCCTCGGCGAGCATCAGTGCATAGGCGAGGTTGTTGATGTCCTCGGAGGTGCAGGCGAAGTGGATGAACTCGGAGACGGCCTCGAGCTCGGCGTTGCCGGCGATCTTCTCCTTGAGGAAGTACTCCACCGCCTTCACGTCGTGGTTGGTGGTGCGCTCGATGTTCTTCACGCGCTGCGCATCCTCCTCGCTGAACTTCTCGACGATGTGGTCGAGGAGGTGGTTGGCGTGTTCGGACAGCGGCGGGACCTCGATCACCTCGGGGCAGGCGGCCAGGGCCTGGAGCCAGCGCACCTCCACCAGCACCCGGTGACGGATCAGGCCGTACTCGCTGAAGATGGGCCTCAGCGCCTCGGTCTTGCTGCCGTAGCGGCCGTCGACGGGGGAAATTGCGGTAAGGGATGAGAGTTCCATGCCGGCTCCGTTAGAATGACGTGTAAGGATCGTGCGAAGGGCACGGATTATACATCACCCGCGCCGGTTTCCCGACCGGCGCGCCTGACCGGAAACCCCGAGACCATGAGCAAGCAGAAGCAGAGCGGCGACTATCGCATCGAGACCGACAGCATGGGCGAGCTTAAGGTGCCCGCCGACGCCCTGTGGGGCGCGCAGACCCAGCGGGCGGTGGACAACTTCCCCATCAGCGGCATCCCCATGTCGCGCGGTTTCATCCGCGCCCTGGGCCTGATCAAGGCCGCCTGCGCCGAGGTGAACGCCGATCTCGGCCTGCTGGACGCCGCGCGCGCCGGGGCCATCGTCACCGCCGCCGAGGCCGTGGCCGAGGGCCGGCACGACGGCGAGTTTCCCATCGACGTGTTCCAGACTGGCTCCGGCACCAGCTCCAACATGAATGCCAACGAGGTGATCGCCCACCTGGCCGCCGATGCCGGGGTGCACCCCAATGACCACGTGAACATGGGGCAGAGCTCCAACGACGTGATCCCCACGGCCATCCACGTGGCCGCCTGCCTGCAGGTGGAACAGGCGCTGCTGCCGGCCATGCGCCACCTGGCGGAGACCATCACCCGCCGCGCCTGGGAATGCGAGCAGTACGTGAAGACCGGCCGCACCCACCTGATGGACGCCATGCCCGTGCGCCTGTCGCAGGAACTGGGTGGCTGGGCCGCGCAGGTGGAGGACGCGGTGGCGCGCATCGAGTCCAGCCTGCCGCGGCTGCGTCGCCTGGCGCTGGGCGGCACGGCCGTGGGCACGGGCATCAACGCGCATCCGCAATTCGGCGAGCGGGTGGCCACGCGCCTGACCGAGCGCACGGGCATCGCCTTCGAGACCGCGCCCGACAAGTTCAAGGCCCTGAGCGCGCAGGACGACGCCCTGGAGCTGAGCGGCCAGCTCAAGGCCTACGCCGCGGCGCTGATGAAGATCGCCAACGACCTGCGCTGGATGAACTCCGGCCCGCTGGCCGGCCTGGCCGAGATCGCGCTGCCCTCCCTGCAGCCCGGCAGCTCCATCATGCCGGGCAAGGTCAACCCGGTGATCCCGGAGGCCACCGCCATGGTCTGCGCCCAGGTCATCGGCAACGACACGGCCATCACCATCGGCGCCCAGTCCGGCAACTTCCAGCTCAACGTGATGCTGCCGGTCATCGCCCACAACCTGCTGCAGAGCCTGACGCTGCTCGCCAGCGCCTCGCAGGTGCTGGCCGACAAGGCCATCGCCGGCTTCGTGGTGAACGAGGCGCGGCTGCGCGAGGCCCTGGAGCGGAACCCCATCCTGGTGACGGCGCTCAACCCGGTGATCGGCTACGAGCTGGGGGCGAAGGTGGCCAAGCGCGCCTATGCCGAGGGCCGCCCGCTGCTGGAGGTTGCGCTGGAGGAGACCGACCTCGACGAGGCCACGCTGCGTCGCCTGCTGGACCCGGCCAGGCTCACCGAGGGCGGTATTAGCGAAGGCTAAATTACTCATGGATAATCATCGGGTTATCCGCGCAAGCAAACGTTTTACATTAAGCTTCGCAGGTGGTTATACTGCAATGATAACGGCGCCGGGCATGACCCGGCGCCCGCATTCTCCCCGCAACACGCAGCCGGCCGGGCAGGGGGCGAATGCCACTACAACGACAATCACGGCCGGTCTTTGGGAGAAGTCCATTGGAACCCCTGCACCTGTTACCCGCCGGGCTCGTGCTCGTGGGGGTGACCTTCCTGGTCGCCGCCCTGTTACCCGCCTGCCGCATCTGCGGCGAGGCCCGCGATACCGTCCAGGGCTGGCGCATCCTCTCCCTCCTCATCGTCGTCTTCATCCTGGGCTACCTGGCCTATAACGTCTCGCTCATCGGCCGCGAGGTCACGCCCATCGACTACGTGGTGGCCGGCATCTTCTTCATGGGCAGCGTGTTCGTGCTGGTGGTGAGCCGCCTGAGCATGATCACCATCCGCGAGGTGCGCCGCATCTCGGCCCTGGAGCGCCACCGTGCCTCGCACGACGGG
Organism: Chromatiales bacterium; assembly: GCA_014762505.1. Classification (NCBI taxonomy): domain Bacteria; kingdom Pseudomonadati; phylum Pseudomonadota; class Gammaproteobacteria; order Chromatiales; species Chromatiales bacterium. Next base: position 203,458 of record JABURS010000042.1, read on the forward strand.
CTCACCGGCCTGCCCAACCGCGCCCATTTCAGCGAACGGATCTCGGCACTGATCGAGTCCTCGGGCGAGGAGCAACGGGCCTTCACCGTGCTGCTCATGGACCTCGACCGTTTCAAGGCCATCAACGACACCCTCGGCCACGACTACGGCGACCGCCTGCTGGTGGCGGTGAGCGAACGCCTGAGCGGCGTCCTCAACGAGACGCATACCCTGGCGCGGCTGGGCGGCGACGAGTTCGGCCTGGTGATCGAGGGGGTGGCGAACGCGCGACGCGTGGGCTCCATCGCCGGACGCATCCATGCCGCACTCAGCGAGCCCTTCGTCATCGACGGCCACGTGATGGACGCGGCGATGAGCCTGGGCGCCGCCTTCTTCCCGGATCACGGCAGCACGGCCAACACATTGATGAAACGCGCCGAGATCGCCATGTACGCGGCGAAGAAATCGGCCATCCAGTGGGCGGTGTACAACCACGAACTCGAACAGCACAGCCTCAACCAGCTCTCGCTGCACGGCGAACTGCGTCGTGCCATCGAGGGGAACGAACTGCACCTGATGTTCCAGCCGCAGGTGGATGTGCTGAGCGGGGAGCTGCGGGGGCTGGAGGCGCTGGTGCGCTGGCGCGGGGATGACGGGCGCACGGTGATGCCCGACGAGTTCATCCCCATGGCCGAACAGACCGGCCTCATCACCCAGCTCGATCAGTGGGTGATCCGCCGGGTGGCAGAATACCTCCGGCAGTGGGAGCGCATCACCGGCGACTTCAGCGTGTCGGTGAACATCTCGGCGCGCAGCCTGAGCGATGCGGGTTTTCTGGACGACATCATCGCCACCTTCCGCCGCCACGGCATCTCGCCGCGTGCACTGATGCTGGAGATCACCGAGAGCGCGGTGATGGCCGACCCCGAACAGGCGATGAACGCCATCACCCGTCTGACCCGCATGGGCTTCGGCTTCGCCATCGACGACTTCGGTACCGGCTATTCCTCGCTGGCCTACCTCAAGCGCCTGCCGGCGCGCGAGATCAAGATCGACAAGTCCTTCGTCACGCAGATGGGGTTCGACGACAACGACGCCGTGATCGTGCGCGCCACCATCGATCTCGCGCACAACCTCGGCCGGCGCGTGGTGGCGGAAGGGGTGGAGGACCGGGACACGCTGGACCTGCTGGCCATCCTGGGCTGCGACCGCGCCCAAGGCTATTACATCAGCCGCCCCATGGACGTGGACAGCCTGCAGGCCTGGCTGCAGACCAACGCCCCCCGCGAGGAACGCCCCGCGGCCTGGCCGGGACCCGGCACGGTGGTGCCGGCCTGAGCGGCGCTTCCCCCGCTAGCGGGGCGTACCTGAATCTCTCATCGCCCGGCGGCCATCCCGGCCGCCGGTAATCCATGCATCGGTATCGGCTCAGGCGCTGGCCAGCTGGCGCAGCACGTAGTGCAGGATGCCGCCGTTGCGGTAGTAGTCGGCCTCCACCGGCGTGTCGATGCGCACGCGTGCCTTGAACTGCCGGCGGCTGCCATCGGCCGCGGTGGCGGTGACGGTGACCTCCTTCGCGTTGCCGTTGTCCAGGCCCTCGATGTCGAAGGCCTCGGTACCGGTGAGCCCCAGGGTGGCCGGGTTTTCGCCCGGCAGGAACTCCAGCGGCAGCACGCCCATGCCCACCAGGTTGGAGCGGTGGATGCGCTCGTAGCTCTCGGCGATGACGGCCTGCACACCCAACAGGCGCGGGCCCTTGGCCGCCCAGTCGCGCGAGGAACCGGAGCCGTATTCCTTGCCGGCCAGCACGATGGTGGGCACACCCTCGTCGGCGTACTTCATGGCCGCGTCGTAGATCGACATGGCCTCGCCGTCCGGCAGGTGCAGGGTGACACCGCCCTCGGTGCCGGGCGCGAGCAGGTTGCGCAGGCGCACGTTGGCGAAGGTGCCGCGCATCATGACCTCGTGATTGCCGCGGCGTGAGCCGTAGGAGTTGAAGTCGGCGGGGGCGACGCCATGCGCCTGCAGGTACCTGCCCGCGGGGCTGTCGGCCTTGATGGCGCCGGCCGGGGAGATGTGGTCGGTGGTGACCGAGTCGCCCAGCAGCGCGAGCACACGCGCGCCCTTGATATCGGTGACCGCACCCGGCTCCTTGGCCATGTCGACGAAGTAGGGCGGGTTCTGCACGTAGGTGGAGTCGTCCGACCAGGCGAAGAGCTGGCCCTTCGGCGATTCCAGCTTGTTCCAGGCCTCGTTGCCCTTGAAGACGTCGGCGTAGGCATTGGCAAAGCCCTCGGCGCTCACCGAGCCACCCACGACGGCCTGGATCTCGGCCTGGGTGGGCCAGATGTCCTTCAGGTAGACGTCGTTGCCGTCGGCGTCGGTGGCCAGCGGCTCGTTGTACGGATCGATGTCCATGCGCCCGGCGATGGCGTAGGCCACCACCAGCGGCGGCGAGGCGAGGTAGTTCATGCGCACCTCGGAGTGGATGCGCCCCTCGAAGTTGCGGTTGCCCGAGAGCACCGAACAGACCACCAGGTCGTCTTCCAGGATGGCCTCGCTGATGGCCTCGGGCAGCGGGCCCGAGTTGCCGATACAGGTGGTGCAGCCGTAGCCGACCAGGTTGAAGCCCAGTGCGTCGAGGTGTTCGGTGAGACCGGCCTTGTCGAGGTAGTCGGTGACCACGCGCGAGCCGGGGGCCAGGGAGGTCTTCACCCAGGGCTTGACGGCCAGGCCGCGCTCGCGGGCCTTCGTCGCCACCAGGCCAGCACCCACCATGACGGAGGGGTTGGAGGTGTTGGTGCAGGAGGTGATGGCCGCGATCACCACCATGCCGTGATCCATGTGGAACTGCTGGCCCTTGTGCGAGACGGTGTGGCGCGGCTTTTCATCGGCCTGGTGTTCGACGCCGACGGCCGTGTGGCCGCCTTCGCCCTCGAAGCGGTCGGCCTCCACGTCTTTCGCCCCGGCCAGGGCACGCTCGTCGAGCATGGCGTCGATGACGGCACGCACCGAGCCCTTGGCCTCGCTCAGCTTCACGCGGTCCTGCGGGCGCTTGGGGCCGGCGAGGCTGGGCTCGACCGTGGACATGTCCAGTTCCAGGGTGTCGCTGTAGACGGCCTCGGCAGCGCCGGTCTCGCGGAACATGCCCTGGGCCTTCGCGTAGGCCGCCACCAGCGCGACCTCGTCGGCGCTGCGGCCGGAGAGACGCAGGTAGGTGAGGGTCTCGTCGTCGATGGGGAAGATGCCGCAGGTGGCGCCGTACTCCGGTGCCATGTTGGCGATGGTGGCGCGGTCGGCCAGCGGCAGGTGATCCAGGCCGTCGCCGAAGAATTCCACGAACTTGCCGACCACGCCCTTGGCGCGCAGCATCTCGACGATGGTCAGCACCAGGTCGGTGGCGGTGGCACCCTCGGGCAGCTGGCCGGTGAGGCGGAAGCCAACCACCTGCGGGATGAGCATGGTGACCGGCTGGCCGAGCATGGCGGCCTCGGCCTCGATGCCGCCCACGCCCCAGCCGAGCACGCCCAGGCCGTTGATCATGGTGGTGTGGGAGTCGGTGCCCACCAGGGTGTCCGGGTAGGCCTGCAGCACGCCGTTGTTCTCCATGGCGAACACGCCGCGCGCCAGGTACTCGAGGTTGACCTGGTGCACGATGCCGGTCTCCGGCGGCACCACCTTGAAGTTGTCGAAGGCCTCCTGGCCCCACTTCAGGAAGGCGTAGCGTTCCTTGTTGCGCTGGTACTCGAGCTTCTCGTTGAGCGAGAAGGCGCTGGTGTCGCCGAAGTTGTCGACCTGCACGGAGTGGTCGATGACCAGCTCGGCCGGCTGCAGCGGGTTGATCCTGGCCGGGTCGCCGCCCAGGGCCTTCATCGCGTCGCGCATGGCGGCGAGGTCCACCACCGCCGGCACGCCGGTGAAGTCCTGCATCAGCACGCGCGCGGGGCGGTAGGCGATCTCCTTGGCCGGCTGGGCCTTGGGGTCCCAGTCGAGCAGGGCCTGGATGTCGTCGGCGCTCACGCTCTTGCCGTCCTCGAAACGCAGCAGGTTCTCCAGGAGGATCTTCAGGGAGTAGGGCAGGCGCTGTGCCTTGTCCAGCCCGCTCAGGCGGAAGATCTCGTAGGTTTTGCCGTTGACGTCGAGATGGGAGCGGGTCTTGAAGGTATCAGCCATGGTCTGTCCTGCGTGTTGGAGGTTATTCGTCTTGCGCGCGGTTTTTCGGCGCGAAAGCGCGTAATTATCGGCGATTTGGCCCCGAAACGGTAGGGGCGGGGGTGACGCGCCGGGCTAATGCGGCCCCAGCCGGCGTGCCGCGGCGACCAGCTTGGTGCGGCCGAAGATGAGACTCCAGCGTGAACCGCCGGCCTGGCGCCAGAGCACCGCGGCACGGATGCCCGCCAGCAGCAGGGCACGGATGCGGGAGGCGTTGTCCGGGTTGCTCAGGTGGCCCTGGTCGCCCTGCACGATGATGCGCGGCCCCATCTGGCTGATGGTGTTCTGGTAGAGCTCGGCCAGCCGCGCCACGGTGTTGGCATGCGTGGCGGAGAAGAACTCGAACTGCTTCTCGGCCGTCTGCAGGCCTTCCTGGATGGTGGACACCAGGTCCGGGCGTCTGCGCAGGCGGCGCTCCAGGTGCAGCAGCGTGACGACGTAGCGGGTGATCTCCATCTCGCGCGTGGTGTTCTGCTGGCCCAGCTGCTGTTCCAGCACGTTGAAGCCCAGGCGCAGGTTCGACAGTTCGCCGTAAATCGACTCGATGCCCTCGGCCTCGAGCGTGAACAGGCTCTTGATGCAGGTCTCGAAGGCGGCGGGGTCGGCCGAGCCTTCCCAGGCGACCTGGCGCACGAGTTCGGCACACTGGAACAGGGCGGCCATGGCGATGGCGCGATTTTCGATGCTCGGTGTCACGGGGCTACCTGTTGTTACGGATGGTCGATGGGCTCTTCGATGATGGCGCCGCCCAGGCAGACCGCGCCGTCGTAGAAGACGATGGACTGGCCCGGCGTGATGGCGCGCTGCGGCTCGGCGAAATGCACCGCCAGGGTATCCGTCCCGCGCAGCGTGACGCTGCAGGCCTGGTCGGGCTGACGATAGCGGATCTTCGCCGTGCAGGACAGGGGAAAGGCCGGTGCCTCGCCCGCGATCCAGTGGACCTGCCGGGCCAGCAGGGCGGGATGATAGAGCAGCGGGTGGTCGTGTCCCTGGCCGACGAGGAGCCGGTTCTGCTCCAGGTCCTTGCCCACCACGAACCAGGGCGCCTCGCCCGCATCCCGCACCCCGCCGATGCCCAGCCCCTGGCGCTGGCCCAGGGTGTAGTACATGAGCCCCTGGTGCTCGCCCAGCGTCTCGCCGTTCGCCGTGACGATGGGGCCGGGCCGGGCGGGCAGGTAGCGGGCGAGGAAGTCGCGGAACTTGCGCTCGCCGATGAAGCAGATGCCGGTGCTGTCCTTCTTGGTGGAGGTGATGAAGCCGGCCTTTGCGGCGATCTCGCGCACGCGGGGCTTTTCCAGCTCGCCGACGGGGAACAGGCTGCGGGCGAGCGGCGCCTGGCCCAGGGCATAGAGGAAGTAGCTCTGGTCCTTGTTGGCATCCACGCCGCGCAACAGGCGGGCGCGCTCGCCGTGTTCCACCCGTGCGTAATGGCCGGTGGCGATGTAATCGGCGCCGAGTTCGAGGGCATAGTCGAGGAAGGCCTTGAACTTGATCTCCTTGTTGCACATCACGTCCGGGTTGGGCGTGCGGCCGCGGCGGTATTCCTCCAGGAAGTAGGCAAACACCCGGTCCCAGTATTGGCGGGCGAAGTTCACCTTGTGCAGCACGATCTCGAGATCGCTGCACACGGCCTGGGCGTCGGCGAGGTCCTGGGCGGCGGCACAGTAGTCTGCGTCGTCGTCATCCTCCCAGTTCTTCATGAACAGGCCCTCGACGCGATAGCCCTGTTCGAGCAGGCGCAGGGCGGCGACCGACGAGTCGACGCCGCCGGACATGCCGACGATGACGCGGGGGGCGCGGGAGGTCATGCCGTTTCCCTGTGGTCGAGATCGGTGAGCAGTTCGAGGGGGTAGCGCCGGCCGGCCAGGTAGTCGTCGATGCAGCGCAGTACGAGGGGGCTGCGCAGGGCCAGGGCGGAGCCTAGCAGGGCCTCGCGGTCCAGCCAGTGGGTGGCGACGATGTCGGGGTCCAGCGTCGCACCGGGCACCGGTTCGCCGAGCTCGCCGGTGAAGGCGGCGCGCAGGAAGGTGAGGCCCGAGGCCGGATGCACCCAGCGATACAGCCCGACCAGGGCGGTGGGGCGGAAGTCGTGCCCGGTCTCCTCGCGGGTCTCGCGGACCGCCGCCTCGAGCAGGCTCTCGCCTTCCTCCAGGTGCCCGGCGGGCTGGTTGAGCACGGCGCGGCCGGCCTCCCGCTCCTCCACGAGCAGGAAGCGCCCCTCGCGCTCGGCCACGCAGGCCACGGTGACATTCGGCTTCCAGATCATCCGCGCATCATATCATGCGGCCCAGCGCCGGGACGCGCCGCCGTCTCGCCGCCCGGGAAAACAGCAGCCGGTGGAACTTTCGTTTTGCAGGACCAGTCTCAGTTCTTTGAAAAACCCGACCAATCAATGGGTTAAGCCGCGGTTTTGCAACGCTGCCCGTTGGGTGAAACGCGGCGCTGCGGTATACTCTGGGTCCCGCCGCACCGGGTCGGCAATACGGCAACTGAACTAGACTCAGATCAATGGCAGAGCAACACAGACAGGATCACGACGACGGCCTGCTCGTCGAGGAATCGAAGCCCCGGGTCAAGCGCCCGCCCATGTACAAGGTGGTGTTGTTGAACGATGACTACACGCCGATGGAGTTCGTGGTCCTGGTGCTGGAGACCTTCTTCAACATGGACCGCGAGCGCGCCACGCGCGTGATGCTCGCGGTACACACCAAGGGCAAGGGCGTGTGCGGCATCTACACCCGCGACATCGCCGAGACCAAGGTGGCCCAGGTGAACGACTACGCCCGCGAGAACCAGCACCCGTTGCTGTGCTCCATGGAAGAAGCGGACTGAATCCGGCCCGGACGCCCCACAGGCAGCAGCCAGACCCGGCCCAGCCGGTACATCAGCCAGCCGGAACGATAGAGAGAGCCCATGCTCAGCAAAGAACTCGAGTTTTCCCTCAACGCGGCCTTCAAGAATGCCCGCGAGAGCCGTCATGAATTCATGACCGTGGAGCACCTGCTGCTCGCGCTGGTCGACAACGCGACGGCGGCCAGCGTGATGCGTGCCTGCGGCGTGGACCTGGACGAGCTGCGCCACGACCTCGCCGTGTTCATCGACGACAACACCCCGCTGCTGCCGCCGGAAGATCCGCGCGACACCCAGCCCACGCTCGGTTTCCAGCGGGTGCTGCAGCGCGCCGTGTTCCACGTGCAGTCCTCCGGCAAGAAGGAGGTCAACGGCGCCAACGTGCTGGTGGCCATCTTCGGCGAGCAGGATTCGCAGGCCGTGTACCTGCTGGCCAAGTACGACCTGACGCGGCTGGACGTGGTGAACTACCTCTCCCACGGTATCTCGCGCATCGGCGACGAGGAGGAGCTGGGCGAGGAGCACATCGTGCCGGAAGAGGGCGAGGGGGAGGACGAGGAATCGCGCCGCAGCCCGCTGGACGAGTTCGCCACCAACCTCAATGCCCAGGCCATCCAGGGCAAGATCGACCCGCTCATCGGCCGCGCCAGCGAGGTGGAGCGCACCATCCAGATCCTGTGTCGCCGGCGCAAGAACAACCCCCTGCTGGTCGGCGAGGCCGGCGTGGGCAAGACCGCGATTGCCGAGGGCCTGGCGAAGAAGATCGTCGACGAGGAGGTGCCGGAGGTGCTGGCCGACAGCACCATCTACGCGCTGGACCTCGGCGCCCTGGTGGCCGGCACCAAGTACCGCGGCGACTTCGAGAAGCGCCTCAAGGGCGTGCTGCGCCAGCTGAAGAAGGAGCCGGGTGCGATCCTGTTCATCGACGAGATCCACACCATCATCGGTGCGGGTTCGGCCTCGGGTGGCGTGATGGACGCCTCCAACCTGATCAAGCCCATGCTGGCCTCGGGCGAACTCAAGTGCATCGGTTCCACCACCTACCAGGAATACCGCGGCATCTTCGAAAAGGACCGCGCCCTGGCCCGTCGTTTCCAGAAGATCGACGTGAACGAGCCGAGCGTGGACGAGACCTTCGAGATCCTCAAGGGGCTGAAGTCGCGCTTCGAGGAACATCATTCGGTGAAGTACACCAGCAAGGCCCTGCGTGCGGCGGCCGAGCTGTCGGAGAAGTACATCTCCGACCGCCATCTGCCGGACAAGGCCATCGACGTGATCGACGAGGCCGGCGCCAGCCGCCGCCTGCAGCCGGAGAGCAGCCGCAAGAAGACCATCGGCATCCGCGACATCGAGGACATCGTCGCCAAGATCGCCCGCATCCCGGCCAAGAACGTCTCCGCCTCCGACATGGAGACGCTGAAGAACCTGGAGCGCGACCTGAAGATGGTGGTCTACGGGCAGGACGAGGCCATCGACCTGCTGGCCTCGGCGATCAAGATGTCACGCTCCGGCCTGGGCGACCCCGACAAGCCGATCGGCTCCTTCCTGTTCGCCGGCCCCACCGGCGTGGGCAAGACCGAGGTGACACGCCAGCTCGCCCGTATCATGGGCATCGAGCTGCTGCGCTTCGACATGTCCGAGTACATGGAGCGCCACACCGTCTCGCGCCTGATCGGTGCGCCCCCCGGCTACGTCGGCTACGACGAGGGCGGGCTGCTCACGGACGCCGTGCTCAAGCATCCGCATGCCGTGCTGCTGCTCGACGAGATCGAGAAGGCCCACCCGGACGTCTTCAACCTGCTGCTGCAGGTGATGGACCACGGCACGCTCACCGACACCAACGGCCGCAAGGTGGACTTCCGCAACGTGGTGATCGTGATGACCAGCAACGCCGGCGCCGAATCGCTGACGCGCAAGACCGTGGGCTTCACCCCGCAGGATCACACCACCGACGCGATGGAGACCATCAAGAAGACCTTCTCGCCGGAATTCCGCAACCGCCTGGATGCCATCATCCAGTTCAAGTCGCTGGACCCGCGCACCATTGTCAACGTGGTCGACAAGTTCATCATCCAGCTCGAGTCCCAGCTGGAAGAGAAGAAGGTCACGCTGGTGGTGGAGGATTCGGCGCGGCACTGGCTGGCCGAGCGCGGCTACGATCCGCAGATGGGTGCACGGCCCATGGCCCGTGTCATCCAGGAGCACATCAAGAAGCCGCTGGCCAACGAGATCCTGTTCGGGAAGCTGGCGGGTGGTGGCGAGGTGCGCATCACGGCCGGCGAGGGTGGGCTGAAACTCGAATACGAAACAAAAGAGGCGGTGCACTAGGCACCGCCTCCGGCATCTCGGTTTCACGCAGTCGCCAGGGGCCTAGCGGTTGCGGTAGGTGATGCGCCCCTTGGTGAGGTCGTAGGGCGTCAGCTGCACGGTGACGCGGTCGCCGGTGAGGATGCGGATGTAGTTCTTGCGCATGCGGCCGGAGATATGGGCCGTCACCACGTGACCGTTGTCCAGTTCCACTCGGAACATCGTGTTGGGCAGGGTGTCGACCACCGTGCCTTCCATCTCGATGTGATCTTCTTTTGCCATATGCCTTGAAGGTTAGAGGCTGCGCCGTTTTGACCAGCCGGTATTATCGACAACCTGCCGGATAAAACAAGCATTTGCCGCCCATTCCGGATTGATTTTCGGGCATTTTTATCCCCACCGGCGCATTTGCGCTGCTTCGATGCTTTGCCTACACTACGCGCCTTCGCCGACGTCGCCATCAGATAAACAATAGACAACCAGGCAAGAGGCCACCACCTACATGACCTTTGCAGCCGTTTTCCCCGGCCAGGGCTCCCAGTCCATGGGCATGCTCGCCGAGCTGGGCGACAAGTACTACCAGGTACGCGAGACCTTCCAGGAGGCCTCCGACGCACTGGGCTTCGACCTCTGGTCGCTGACCCAGAACGGTCCCGAGAGCGATCTCAACAGCACCGAGAACACGCAGCCGGCCATGCTGGCGGCGGGCGTTGCCGTCTGGCGCGTGTGGAAGGCCCAGGGCGGCTGCCTGCCGCAGGCCATGGCCGGACACAGCCTGGGCGAGTACACCGCCCTGGTCTGCGCCGGCGCCATGGAGTTCGACGCGGCCGTCACCCTGGTGCGCGAGCGCGGCCGCCTGATGCAGGCGGCGGTACCGGAAGGCGAGGGCGCCATGGCGGCCATCCTGGGGCTGGACGACGACGCCGTGCGGGCCGTCTGCGAAGGCGCCGCGCAGGGCGAGGTGGTCGAGCCGGTCAACTTCAATTCGCCGGGCCAGGTGGTGATCGCGGGCTCGGCTGCCGCCGTCGAGCGCGCCGTGGCCGCCGCCACCGAGGCCGGTGCCAAGCGGGCCCTGAAACTGCCGGTGAGCGTGCCCTCGCACTGCAGCCTGATGCGTGGCGCGGGCGATCAGCTCGCCGAGCGCCTGGCAGGCGTGGCCATCCAGGCCCCGTCCATCCCGGTGATCCACAACGCCGACGTCGCCAGCCACAGCGAGCCCGATCGCATCCGCGACGCCCTGGCCCGCCAGCTCTACAGCCCGGTGCGCTGGGTCGAAACTGTTAACCGGTTGGCGGCCGACGGTGTCACCGACATCGTAGAATTCGGCCCCGGCAAGGTCCTGGCCGGCCTCACCAAACGAATCGACAAGTCCATTTCGGCCCAGTGCGCGCTCGATGCGGCCTCGCTCGCGTCCGCCCTCGGCCTGTGCGGAGAGAAAGCCTGATGAAGCTTGAAGGAGAAATCGCGCTGGTCACCGGCGCCAGCCGCGGCATCGGCCGTGCCATCGCCGTGGCCCTGGGACAGCAGGGTGCGACCGTCATCGGCACCGCCACCAGCGACAAGGGCGCCGAGGCGATCACCGCCTACATGAAGGAGGCCGGCATCAAGGGGCAGGGCATGACCCTGAACGTCACCGATGCCGAGGCCGTGACCGAGACCGTCAAGGCCATCGGCGAGGCGCATGGTCCGGTGACCATTCTGGTGAACAATGCCGGCATCACCCGCGACAACCTGTTGATGCGCATGAAGGACGAGGAATGGGATGACATCATGCAGACCAACCTCAGCTCCGTGTTCCGCGTCTCCAAGGCCGTGCTGCGCGGCATGATGAAGGCGAAGAAGGGCCGCATCATCAGCATCGCCTCCGTGGTCGGTGCCACCGGCAACCCGGGTCAGGCCAACTACGCCGCCGCCAAGGCCGGCATCGTCGGCTTCTCCAAGTCGCTGGCCCGCGAGGTGGGCTCGCGCGGGATCACCGTGAACGTGGTGGCGCCGGGCTTCATCGACACCGACATGACGCGCGCCCTGCCGGAAGAGCAGCGCGAGGCGCTCGTCGGCCAGATCGCGCTCGGACGCCTGGGCGCGGCCGAGGACATCGCCAACGCGGTGGCCTTCCTGGCCTCGCCGGAGGCCGCTTACATCACGGGCGAGACCCTGCACGTGAACGGCGGCATGTACATGGCCTGAGCCGCCACTACCTAGAAGAAAGACGAGAAACAGGCTCCAACATTCTGTTTGAAAAGGTTTTTTGGTCTGCGTAACGAGAACGTTGCGCGGTCCTCGAGAGCGGGTCTTCCGACAAAGTAGATTGCCGGATGGCTTTACACTAAAATACCGCCGCAGTTACGCTGCGTTGAGCATATTTAGGGGATAACTAGCCAATGAGTACTATCGAAGAACGCGTCAAGAAGATCGTCGTCGAACAGCTGGGCGCCAAGGAAGAAGATGTCACCAATGAAGCGTCCTTTGTCGACGATCTGGGCGCTGACTCCCTCGACACCGTCGAACTGGTCATGGCTCTGGAAGAAGAGTTCGAGACCGAGATTCCCGACGAGGAAGCCGAAAAGATCACCACCGTCCAGCAGGCCATTGATTACATCAACGCGCACAAGTAACGCGCGACCTGCGGAATAAAGACAGAGCAACAGACCGCGACCCTACGGTCGCGGTCTGTTGCTTTGGATCATGAAGCGAAACGAAGAAGGGTCATCACCTTGTCCAAGCGTCGTGTAGTTGTCACCGGTCTGGGTATCATTTCGCCCGTCGGTTCCACCATCGATACTGCCTGGGAGAACATCAAGGCGGGTAAAAGCGGGATCGACCGCATCAATCCCGATCTTTTCGATTCCAGTGCCTTTTCCGTGCAGATCGCGGGTAACGTCAGCGGCTTCACCGCCGATGACTACATCACGCCCAAGGACCAGAAGAAGATGGACCTCTTTGTCCAGTACGGCATGGCGGCAGGGATTCAGGCCGTTGCCGACGCCGGGCTGGAGGTGACCGAGCAGAATGCCGAGCGCATCGGCGTGTCCATCGGCTCGGGTATCGGTGGTCTCGGTACCATCGAACGCAATTACGAGGCCTACATGAAGGGCGGTCCGCGCAAGATCTCGCCGTTCTTCGTGCCCAGCGCCATCATCAACATGATCTCGGGCAATCTCTCGATCATGTACGGTTTCAAGGGTCCGAACATCGCGCTGGTCAGTGCCTGCGCGACCGCGACCCACAGCATCGGCGATGCCGCCCGTCACATCATCTATGGTGACGCGGACGTGATGATCGCCGGTGGTGCGGAGATGGGCTGCACCGTGCTCGGCATCGGCGGTTTCGCCGCCGCCCGCGCCCTGTCCACCCGCAACGACGATCCCCAGGCGGCCAGCCGTCCCTGGGACAAGGACCGCGACGGCTTCGTGCTCGGCGACGGTGCCGGCGTGCTGGTGCTCGAGGAGTACGAACATGCCAAGGCCCGCGGGGCGAAGATCTACTGCGAACTGGCCGGTCTCGGCTGGTCGGCCGACGCCTATCACATGACCTCGCCCTCCGAGGGTGGGGAAGGTGCGGCGCGCTGCATGACCATGGCCATGAAGGACGCCGGCATCAATCCCGAGGACGTGGACTACATCAACGCCCACGGCACCTCCACCCCGGCCGGCGACGTCGCCGAGACCTCGGCGGTCAAGCGTGCCTTCGGCGATCACGCCCGCAAGCTGGCCGTGAGCTCCACCAAGTCCATGACCGGTCACCTGCTCGGGGCCGCCGGCGGTGTCGAGGCGGTGTTCTCGGTGCTGTCGCTGCGCGACCAGATCATGCCCCCGACCATCAACCTCGACAACCAGGACCCGGCCTGCGATCTCGACTTCGTGCCCAACACCGCACGCGAGGGCAAGCTCGACGTGGTGCTGTCGAACTCCTTCGGTTTCGGCGGCACCAACGGCACCCTGGTGTTCAAGAAACTCGCCTGATCACTGCCCGGGCAGGGCGGGCGGCGCGTGCTCCTACGCTGGTTCGACAGCAGCACCGACCTCTTCGCCCTGCACCGGCACGCGCCCGCGCGCTATCCCTTCCTGCTGGATAGCGCGGTCACCGGGACCCCCCACTCGCGTTATTCCATCCTCCTGGCACTGCCTGGCGAGCGGCTCCGGCTGACCGCCGACGGCGTCCTGACCGGCCCCCATGCCGCGGGGCAGACCCGCTTCGTCGATGCCCTGGACAACTGGTTTCTCGCCGAGGTCGGCTCCGCCACGCCGGCCGACGACGAGCTGCCGTTTCACGGCGGCTGGTTCCTCTACCTGGGCTATGAGCTCGCCGCCGAACTCGAACCCACGCTCGAACTGCCACCGGCCGCCGGCATCGCACCGGTGGCCGAGGCCGTACGCTGCCAGGGGGCGGTGATCGTCGACCACGAACGCCGGGCCTGCGCGGTGGTGGCCGAGCCGGGAGCGCAGGCCGGTTTCGCCGCCCTGTGCGCGGACGTGGCATCCGACCTGGCCGCCCGCGAGGCCGGCACCAGCCCCATGCCGATTGTCGGCACGATCCGCGAGGACGAGCCCACGGCCTACCTCGACGGCGTACGACGCTGCCTCGACTACATCCGCGATGGCGACGTCTTCCAGGTCAATCTCTCGCGCGGCTGGGAGGTGACGCTGTCGCAGGCGGTCTCGCATGCCGATCTCTATGCCCGGCTGCGCGAGGCCAACCCGGCCCCCTTTGCCGGGCTCGCCGACTTCGGTGACTGGGCGGTGCTGAGCTCCTCGCCGGAGCGACTGGTGAAGGTCAGGGGTGGGCGTGTCGACACGCGGCCGATCGCCGGCACGCGGCCGCGCGGTGCGGACAGCGGAGACGACGACCGCCTCTCGCGGGAGCTCATCGGCCATCCCAAGGAGCGGGCCGAGCACGTCATGCTGCTGGACCTGGAACGCAACGACCTGGGACGCATCTGCCGCCCGGGCAGCATCCGGGTCGACGAGCTCATGTCGGTGGAGAGCTATCGCCATGTCCATCACATCGTCTCCAACGTCACCGGGGAACTGCGCCAGGGAGTACGCCCGGGCGAGGTGATCCGTGCGGTCTTTCCCGGCGGCACCATCACCGGCTGCCCCAAGGTGCGCTGCATGGAGATCATCGCCGAACTGGAGGGTGTCGGGCGCGGCGCCTACACGGGGGGGATCGGTTATCTCGATCGCAGCGGCGACATGGATCTCAACATCCTCATCCGCAGCATCCTGCGCCAGGGCGACACCCTGCACTTTCGTACCGGGGCCGGCATCGTCGCCGACTCCGACCCGCAGGCGGAGCTGGAGGAGACCCGACACAAGGCCCGCGGTCTGCTGCACGCGCTGGGGCAGGGGGGCTGAGCATGACGGATTCCATGCTCGTCAACGGTCAGCCCGGCCACCTGGTCGAGGCCGCCGACCGTGGGCTGCAGTACGGCGACGGCCTGTTCGAGACCCTCGCCCTGCGCGGCGGCGAGGTGTGCCACTGGCCGGCGCATTACGCCCGCCTGCAGCGCGGCGGCGAGCGCCTGGGCCTGGCCGTGCCGGCGGCCTCCCTGCTGCTTGGCGAGATTGCCCGCGTGGCCAGCGGTGCGCCCCGCGAGGTGGTGAAGCTGGTACTGACCCGCGGGGCGGGCGGACGGGGCTATCGGCCGCCCGAGGGCGCCACTCCCACCCGCATCGTCAGCCGTCACCCCTGGCCGGAACACCCGGTGCAATACCGGGAGGAGGGGATACTGGCCACCTGCTGCCGCATGCCGCTCGGACACAACCCGCGACTCGCCGGCATCAAGCATCTCAACCGCCTGGAGCAGGTGCTGGCCCGCGCCGAATGGGGCGATGCCTATCAGGAAGGCGTGATGTGCGACACGCAGGGAAACGTGGTTTCCGGTACCATGAGCAATCTGTTCCTGGTGACGGAACAGGGCCTGCTGACGCCGGACCTCACGGCCTGCGGCATCGAGGGAACCACCCGGGCGCGCGTGCTCGCCGCCGCCGAGGCGCGGGGACTGCCGGTCACCGTCGGCCGGGTCTCGATGACCGATCTCGCGCGCGCCCGGGGACTGTTTTTCTGCAACACGGTCATCGGCATCTGGCCGGTACGGCAGCTCGATGACAGGCCGTATCGCATCGACGAAACCATCCGCGTGCTGATGCAGGACATCGGCCAGGACTGATTATCCGCCAGGACTGAATACCTGCATGAAACGATTCGTCTTCATCGTCATTCTGCTATCCCTGCTCGTCGGCCTTGCCGGCCTGGGTCATTTCTATCTCTACCTGCACTCGCCGGTGGGTGGTGCCGAGCGCAGCCTCACCTACGAGGTCCAGAAGGGCGCCGCCTTCGCCCGGGTGGCCCGCGAGCTCGAGGCGGAGGGCCTGATTCGCCACCCGCTCTACTGGCGCCTGTATGCCCGCCTGCAGGACAGGGCGCATCGCATCCGCCTGGGCGAGTTCCGTCTCTCCACCACCATGACGCCGGCCGAGATCCTCGACACCCTGGTCACCGGCGCGACGGTGCAGTACAGCCATACCGTGCTCGAGGGCTGGACCTTCCGCCAGTTGCTGGACAGCCTGGCCACGCATCCGCAGATCGTGCAGACCGACATCGTGCGGGACCGCGAGGCCCTGATGGCCGAACTGGGCCAGCCGGGCATGCACCCCGAAGGCTGGTTCTACCCCGATACCTACCACTTCCCCAAGGGGACCACCGATCTCGAGTTCCTGCGTCGCGCCAACACCATCACGCGCGAGCGCCTGGAGGCCGAGTGGGCCGGGCGCGAGGAGGGGCTGCCGCTGCGCACCCCCTACGAGGCACTCACCCTGGCCTCCATCGTGGAGAAGGAATCCGCCGTGACGAGCGAGCGGCCGATGATCGCGGCGGTCTTCATCTCGCGCCTGCGCAAGGGCATGCGCCTGCAGACCGACCCGACCGTGATCTACGGCATGGGCGAGGACTTCGACGGCAACATCCGCAAGTCCGACCTGCGCCGCGACACGCCCTACAACACCTATACCCGCAGCGGTCTGCCGCCCACCCCGATCGCCCTGCCCAGCGGCGAGTCGATACACGCCGTGCTGCATCCGGCCGACACCGACGCCCTGTACTTCGTCGCCCGCGGCGATGGCAGCCACCACTTCTCCGCGACCTACGAGGAACACCGCGAGGCGGTGATCCGCTACCTGCTCGGCGGCAATGCCGACCGCTACCAGGGGGATACACGATGACGGTGCGCGGCCGGTTCATCACCGTCGAGGGCATCGAGGGCGTGGGCAAGTCGACCAACATCGACTTCATCCGCCAGCGTCTCGAGGCACTGGGCAAGACGGTGGTGGTGACGCGCGAGCCCGGAGGCGCCGAGGTCAGCGAGGCCATCCGCGAGATCCTGCTCTCGCCGGAACTGCCCGGCATGCACCCGGATACCGAGCTGCTGCTGATGTTCGCGGCGCGCGCCGAGCACCTGCACCGGCGCATCCTCCCGGCCGTCGAGGCCGGGCAATGGGTGGTCTGTGACCGTTTCACCGACGCCACCTACGCCTACCAGGGCGGCGGGCGCGGCATCCCGAGCGAGCGCATCCGTATCCTGGAGTCCTTCGTACAGGGGGACCTGCGCCCCGACCTCACCCTGTTGCTGGATGCCGACGTGCACACCGGCCTGGCGCGGGCAAAAAGCCGCGGCGAGGCCGACCGCTTCGAACAGGAGACCGTCGCCTTCTTCGAGCGCGTGCGCGCGGCCTATCATGAGCGCGCACGTGCGCATCCCGAACGCTACCGCCTCGTCGATGCCGCCCGCCCGCTCGCCGAGGTACAGGCGGACATCGCCGCCGTGCTGGAGACGGCGGTCGGGGAGGCCTCGTGATCCATCCCTGGCTGGAACCCGCCTGGGAGCGGCTGCAGGAACGTCGCGCCCAGGACCGGTTGCCGCATGGCCTGCTGATCACCGGGCCGGCCGGCATCGGCAAGGGGGAACTGGCACGCGGTCTGGCCCAGGCCCTGCTCTGCGAATCCCCCGACGCGCGTGGCATGGCCTGCGGCAGCTGCCACGGCTGCCGCCTGTTCCTGGCCGGCAACCATCCGGACTACCAGCGGCTGGTTCCCGAGGAGGAGGGCAAGCCGATCAAGGTCGACCAGGTGCGCGGCCTCATCGAATTCATGGCCCTGAGCCGCCAGTACGAGCGCTACAAGCTGGCCATCATCGAGCCCGCCGAGGCGATGAACGTGAACGCCGCCAACAGCCTGCTCAAGACCCTGGAGGAACCGGCCGCCGGCACGCTGCTGCTGCTCGTCACGGCCCAACCCAGCCTGCTGCCGCCGACCATCCGCAGCCGTTGCCAGCGTATCGACCTGCGCCGCCCGTCCCCCGAGGCCGGACTCGCCTGGCTGCGCGAGCAGTCGCCGCAGGGCGACGCGGAACAGTTGCTCGCTGCGGCCCATCACGCGCCGCTGCTGGCGCTGGCGATGGACCGCGAAGGCCTGCTGGAGACGCAGTCGCGCTATTTCGACCAGCTGATGGACGTGCTGCGTGGCCGCGAGTCGCTCACGGCCATGGCCGAGCAATGGCACAAGGCCGATCCCGGCGCGCAGCTCGCCTGGCAGATCGACTGGGTGGATGCGATGCTGCGTCTGCTCGCTGCCGGGCAGATGGAACTGGACCCGCAAAAGGCCCAGGTCCTGCAGCGCCTGGCGCCGATCATGGGCAGCCAGGGCCTATTTGACCTGCGCGACCAACTCATCCAATATCGGCGCATGGCCTCGGCCAATCTCAATACGCAACTGCTGCTCGAAGACGTCATCCAGGCCTGGGCGCACACGCTCGACCGGGGACGCAGACAGAGCGCCTGATCGAGGAGTACGCGCATGCCGGCAGGACAGGGCATTCTATCGCTGGCGATCAAGGACAAGGGGTCGCTGTACGCGGCCTACATGCCGTTCGTGAAGAACGGTGGTCTGTTCATCCCCACCACCAAGCCCTACAAGATCGGCGACGAGGTCTTCATGCTGCTCACGCTCATGGAGGACAAGGATCGCCTGCCGGTGGCGGGCAAGGTGGTCTGGGTGACGCCCCAAGGCGCCCAGGGGAACCGCACCCCCGGTATCGGTGTTCAGTTCTCCGATCAGGACAACGGGCAGACCCGCAACAAGATCGAGGGCCTGCTGGCCGGCGCCCTCAAGGCCGACCGGCCGACGCACACGATGTGACGCGGCCCGGAATAAGCAGTGAATACGCGAAGGCGCCATCGGCGCCTTCCGTTTTTTCGCCACCGCCCGCTGTGGCAGAATCTCAACCCCGTACAGACGAACGCTTCCATCATGCTCATCGACTCCCATTGCCATCTCGACCGCGTCGACCTCGAACCCTTCGACGGTTCCCTGGGCAAGGCGCTGGATACCGCCCGCGCCAACGGCATCGGCGGCTTCCTCTGCGTGTGCATCGACACGGAACACTTTGCGGATGTGCGCGACATTGCGGCTGCACACGAGGACGTCTGGTGCTCGGTGGGCGTGCATCCGGATTCGCAGGACGTGCACGAACCGGACGTGGACGAACTCTGCCGGCTCGCGGCGGACCCCAACGTCATCGCCATCGGTGAGACCGGGCTGGACTACTTCCGCCTGAAGGGCGACCTCGAGTGGCAGCGCGAGCGTTTTCGCACCCATATCCGTGCGGCGAAGCAGACCGGCAAGCCGCTCATCATCCATACCCGCGCGGCGCGCGAGGACACCATCCGTCTGTTGCGGGAAGAGGGTGCCGAGAGCGTCGGCGGGGTGATGCACTGCTTTGCCGAGGACTGGGAGACCGCGCGCCAAGCCATGGAGCTCGGTTTCTACATCTCGTTCTCCGGCATCGTCACCTTCAAGAACGCCGAGGAACTGCGCGAGGTGGCCCGGCAGGTGCCGCTGGATCGCCTGCTGGTGGAGACCGATTCCCCCTACCTGGCGCCTGTGCCACATCGCGGCAAGGGCAACCACCCGGCCTGGGTGCGGCACGTCGCCGAGCGTGTGGCCGAGGTGAAGGCGCTGTCCCTGGCGCAGATCGAGGACGCCACCACCCGCAACTTCCGCACCCTGTTCCGCGCGGCCTGAACCAGTCCCGGAAGACGACGGCCCGGCAGGACGGTGTCCTGCCGGGCCGTGTCGTGTCCGACCGGCGCCTCAGCCCTGCCAGCCGGCATCCGGGGCAAACCGGGGCCCCTGTGTCTCGGCCAGCTCCCGAAGGCGTTTCTCCAGTGCCGCCGCATACTGCGCGCGGTAATGCATGGGACCGCCGCGGAAGGGGGCAAAACCCGTGCCGAAGATCATGCCGGCATCGATGAGGTCGGCATCCTCCACCACGCCCTCGCGCAGACAGGCGACGGCCTCGTTGAGATAGCGCAGGATCAGCCGGTCCTGGATCTCCTCCAGGGAACCGGTGAATTCCGGCGGCTTCGTCTTCACCCGCCGTCCCTGCTTGTAGTCGTAGAAGCCCTGGCCGGACTTGCTGCCCAGATGCCCGCGCTCGACCATGCGTGACAGCGCCTTGGGCACCTCGTAACCCAGTTCGCCGGCGAGGATCTCGCCCACGTGCTGGCAGATGTCCAGGCCCACGGTATCGGCGAGTTCGATGGGGCCCATGGGCATCCCGAAGTCGCGCGCCGCCCTGTCGATGATCTCTCGGGGCACGCCTTCCTCGTAGAGGATGACCGCCTCGAGCAGGTAGGGCATAAGCACGCGGTTGACCAGGAAGCCCGGGGAGCTCTTTACCGGCAGCGGCAGCTTGTCGATGTGCCGGGCGAAGGCCTGGGCGCGCGCCATGGTCGCCTCGCTGGTCGTCTCGCCGCGCACGATCTCCAGCAGGCTCATCTTCGCCACCGGGTTGAAGAAGTGCAGGCCGACGAGCCGGCTCGCGTCTGCCAGCCCCTCGGCCAGCCGCTCCAGCGGGATGCTCGAGGTGTTGGTGGCGAGCAGGGCCTCGGCTCGCATGCGTGGCTCGATGTCACGGTAGAGCGCGCGCTTGGCCTGAAGGTCCTCGAAGATGGCCTCGATCACCACGTCGGCGCGTCCCAGGCCATGCCCCTGCGGGTCGGGTATCAGCCGGTCGCCGGCGGCCATGCCGAGCAGCGGGTAGCTGCGAAAACGCCGGGCGAACTGCTTCTGGGCCCGCTTGATGGTCTGCGCCAGGGCCTCGGGGCGCGGGTCCTGCACCGTCACGCGCAGGCCCTGCAGGGCGCACCAGATGGCGATGTCGCCGCCCATCACGCCGGCGCCGATCACGTGGACGTGACGCGGCGTGAAGGCCTTGCGGTCACCCAGCCCCTTGAGCTGCGTCTGCAGCTGGAAGACGCGGATGAGGTTGCGCGCGGTGTCGCCGGTGATGAGGCGGGCGACCGAGAGCGCCTCTTCGCGAAACAGGCGCGCCGAGGAATCCCCGTGCTGTTCCCAGATGTCGATGAGGGCATAGGGCGCCGGATAATGGGCGTGCGGGGCCTTGGCCGCGACCTGGCGGCGCAGCAGCCGGGCGACGAGCGGGCGCAGCGGGCGGCGGTCCAGTACGCCCTGCAGCCACGGCCGCCGGGCCGGGGCCGGGCGCGCCAGTACCGTGTCGTGGGCGGCGCGCTGCAGCTGCCGTTCGGGTACCACGTAGTCCACCAGGCCCATGCGCCGGGCGCTCTTGGCGTCGATGCTGCGACCAGAGAGCATCAGGTCCATGGCGCGCAGCACGCCGAGCAGGCGGATGGCACGCGCGCTGCCGCCAAACCCCGGGTGGATGCCGAGCTTCACCTCGGGCAGGGCGAGGCGGGTGCGCGGGTCGTCCAGCGCGATGCGGTAGTCGCAGGCCAGCGCGAGTTCCAGGCCGCCGCCCAGGCAGTAGCCGTTGATCAGCGCCACGGTCGGGCAGGGCAGGGCCGCCACGGCATCCATCACGGCCTGGCCACGCTGGATCAGGGCCAGGGCCTCCTCTTCGGTGGCGATGCGGGTAAAGGCCTTGACGTCGGCCCCGGCAATGAAGCCGTTGTCGCGGGCGGAGCCGATCACGAGCCCGCGCGGTGGTGCCGCGGCCAGCTGCCCCAGGATGACCTCGAATTCGGTCAGCGTCTCCGCCGTGAGCACGTTGGTGGGCTGGTCGGCCGTCTCGATCCGCAGCCAGACGATGCCGTCGGCGTCTTCCTCGAGATGCCAGTTCCGGTAGGTGGTGTCGCTAGCGTTGAGACTCATGTTCACTCCGTTGCCGTGTTCTCGACGAGCATGGCGCCGCCCTGGCCGCCACCGATGCACAGGGTCGCCACCCCGCGCCGCGCGTGTTCGCGCCGCAATACATGCAGCAGGTGCAGCACGATACGCGCGCCGGAGGCGCCTACCGGGTGCCCGAGGCTGATGCCGCCACCATCGACGTTGAGGCGCTCGGGCGGGATCTCGCCCATGGCCTTGCGCAGCCCGAGTTCCTGCCGGCAGTAGCCATCGTCCTGCAGGGCCGCCGTGCAGGCGAGCACCTGGGCGGCGAAGGCCTCGTTGATCTCCCAGTAGTCGATCGCATCCAGTGCCAGGCGCTTGCGCTTGAGCAACGGCACGCTGGCATGTACGGGGCCCAGCCCCATCTGCGCCGGATCGAGGCCGGCCCATTCGCTGTCGACGATCCTGCCCAGCACCGGCAGGTCGTGGGCCTTGACCGCCCTCTCGCTGGCCAGCAGCAGCCAGGCGGCGCCATCGGTGACCTGCGCGCTGTTGCCGGCCGTGACGCTGCCGAAGGGCCTGTCGAAGACGGGGGAGAGCCGGGCGAGCTGCTGCATGTCGGTATCGGCCCGCAGGCCGTCGTCCCGGTCGAAGTGGCGACCGTCCTTGGTGTAGGCGATCGCGAGTTCGTCGGCCAGGTGGCCGGCCTCTATGGCCTGGGCCAGGCGCTGATGGCTGTGCATGGCGAAGCGGTCCATCTGCTCGCGCGTGATGCCGAAGCGATGGGCCAGGTTCTCCGCCGTCTGGCCCATGGAGATGCCCACCACCGGGTCGCGCAGGCCGCGCAACAGGCCGACCACGGGGGCGAGGTCGCGTGGGCGCAGGCGGGCGAGCTGGCGTGCCTTCGCCAGCGGGCCGCGCGCACGCCGCCAGTCGGCCAGCCAGGCGACCATGCCTTCGCTCAGCAGCACCGGCGAGTGACTCATGGCCTCGACGCCACCGGCCAGCACCAGGTCGGAGCGGCCGTCGGCGATGTTGTGAAAGGCCGCGTCCAGGGCCTGCATGCCCGAGGCGCAGTTGCGCTGCACCGTCCAGGCCGGCACGCGCTCGCCGCAGCCCAGGCGCAGGGCGCTGATGCGCGCGATGTTGGCCTCGTCAGGCCCCGGGGCCACGCAGCCGAGGATCACCTCGTCGAGCTGCTCGGCCTCGAAGGGCTGGCGCAGCAGCAGCGGCTGGCCCGCCGCCACGGCGAGCTCCACCGCCTTGAACGGGCCGGGACCGCCACGCGCCTTGAGAAACGGCGTGCGGCTTCCGTCCACGACATAGACGGGACGCCCGGGATTGCGTCTGGTGGTCTGTGCCATTCCATGCTCCGTTGTTATGCGTTGTTCTGTGTGCTGGCTGCGCGCGGGGCGCGGACCGCCGGGTCCTGGCCCTCAGTGTACATGCCGCAGGGCCTCGGGCGTAAAGTCGTCCACCATGATGGCCTCGCGGCTGGCCCGGCGCGCCTCGCGCAGCTGTTCCAGCTCCTCCGCGTTCAGCAGCGCCATGGCCCGGGCGGCCTCGAGATCGGGGAACTGGCCGCTGAAGCCGAGCCGCCCCTCGCGCACCGCCTCCACCAGGCGCTGTTCCAGTTCGGCGCTGCTCACAGTGGTGTTGAGCGCGTGTTCGATGCGCCCGGTCGGATCGTCCGGGTCAGCCGTGGTGTAGATGCCGGCCGTGAGGCGATCGCGTACCGGCGACGGTGCGAGCAGCAGGGCCGCGGTGGCGTGGATGAGCGCGTCGTTGGCCGGGCGATAGGGCTTGCGGCCGGGGAAGACCAGGGCGCGCAGCAGGTAGGCCAGCGGCCGGTTGGGGAGATTCCAGAACACGGCCAGCAAGGACTGCTGGGCGCGGTAGATGGTCTGGTGGCAGGCATAGTGCAGCAACGGCAGGTCGTCCTCCTGCCGCCCCTCATCCTCCCAGTGCCTGAGCACGGCCGAGCACAGGTAGAGGTTGGAGAGCACGTCGGCGAAGTGGCCGGACAGGCGCTCCCGACGCTTGAGCCCGCCGCCCAGCGAGAGCAGGGCGACGTCGGCGACCAGGGCGAATGCCGCACTCAGCCGCGTGAGCTGGCGATAATAGCGCCGCGTGTGGCGATCGCCCGGCGTGACGGCCACGCGCGCGTTGG
Organism: Chromatiales bacterium; assembly: GCA_014762505.1. Classification (NCBI taxonomy): domain Bacteria; kingdom Pseudomonadati; phylum Pseudomonadota; class Gammaproteobacteria; order Chromatiales; species Chromatiales bacterium. The sequence continues at coordinate 227,117 of JABURS010000042.1, forward strand.
TCAGTCCCAGCCAAAAGGCGCGCACCAGGTTGCTTGCCGTGTAGCCGAGGTGGCCGAAGAAGGCCTGGTCGAAGGCCGCCAGTGCACGCGTCCCGTCTTCATCCTGCGCGGCATTGATCTCGTCCAGCAGGTGCGGGTGACAGCGTATCGCCCCCTGGCCGAAGATGATCATGCTGCGGGTGAGGATGTTGGCCCCCTCGACCGTGATGCTGATGGGGATGGCCTCGTAGGCGCGGGCGATGAAGTTGCGCGGTCCCAGGCAGATACCGGAGCCGCCCTGGATGTCCATGGCATCGTTGATCACCCGGCGCATGCGTTCGGTGAGCTGGTACTTGATGATGGCCGAGATCACCGCCGGTTCCTCGCCCGCGTCGAGGGCGGAGAGCGTCAGCCGCCGGGCGGCATCCATGATGTAGGTCTCGCCGGCGATGCGCGCCAGCGGCTCCTCGACGCCCTCGAAGCGGCCGATGGGCAGCTTGAACTGGCGGCGCACCCGCGCATAGGCGCCGGTGATGCGGCTCATCACCTTGCCCGCGCCGGTGGCCAGGGCCGGCAGCGACACCCCGCGACCCTCGGCCAGGCATTCCATGAGCATGCGCCAGCCCTGACCGACGCGCTCCGGACCGCCGATGATCTGGCTGAGCGGGATGAAGACGTCCGTGCCGCTGTTGGGGCCGTTCTGGAAGGGGATGTTGAGGGGGTAGTGGCGGTTGCCGATGCGTATGCCCGGCAGGTCGGTGGGGATCAGCGCCAGGGTGATGCCGAGGTCCTCCTCGCTGCCGATCAGGTGATCCGGGTCTTTCAGCCGGAAGGCGAGCCCCAGCAGCGTGGCCACCGGGCCCAGGGTGATATAGCGCTTCTCCCAGTTGAGCCGTATGCCGAGGACGTCCTGCTCGCCGCGCCAGTCGCCGCGGCAGACGATGCCGGTGTCCGGGATGGAGCCGGCGTCGCTGCCGGCCTCGGGGCCGGTGAGGGCGAAGCAGGGGATCTCCTCGCCGCGCGCCAGACGGGGCAGGTAGTAGTCCTTTTGCTCCTCGGTGCCGTATTCCAGCAGCAGCTTTGCCGGGCCCAGCGAGTTGGGCACCATCACCGTGACCCCGGCGGTGAGGCTGCGACTGGCGAGCTTCATCACCACCTCCGAGTGCGCGCGGGCGGAGAACTCCAGACCGCCATAACGCTTCGGGATGATCATGCCGAACAGGCGCTCCTGCTTGAGGAAGTCCCAGACCGCTGGCGGCAGGTCCTTGAGTTCGTGGGTGATCTGCCAGTCGTCGAGCATCGTGCACAGCTGTTCGATCGGGCCGTCGAGAAAGGCCTGTTCCTCCTCGTTGAGCCGCGAGGCCGGCATCTCCTGCAGGCGACGCCAGTCGGGCTTGCCGGAAAAGAGCTCGGCGTCCCACCACACGGAACCGGCCTCCAGCGCCTCGCGTTCGGTCTGCGAGATGGCGGGCAGGGCGGCCCGCAGCAGCCGCAGCACATGCCGGCTGACGAGCCGGCGCCGCAGGGTGGGCGTGTTCACCACGACGGCCAGTCCGGCGAACAGCAGCCAGGCGACAACCAGCCCCCAGCTCAGGCCCTGCAGGGCAGTCGCGCCGGCCAGGGTGATGGCCACGACGAACGTGGCGGGCAGTCGGTTGACGCGCAGATAGGCCAGCGCGCCGAGGACCAGGAGCAGGACTGCGAACCAGAGCATGCCGATTCCCTTATCGTCAGGAAGAGGAGGTCTTGGGTGCCATGTCGTCGAGCAGGTTAATCGACTGGAATGTGTCGTCGGCTTCAGCCTGCCCCGCTGCACGCGCCTCGACGAGGCGCCCATCGACAGCAGGATCAGCATGCCGTCCCGCGTCTTCACTGAGCACCCCCTCGGTATCCCAGGGCAGGCTGCGGTAAATGGCCAGCTCATCGAAGGCGAACAGGGGGTACTTGATGATCTCGAAGTAGGGCGAGCTGTCGAAGTCCTTGGGGGTGAACAGGCGGAAGTTGCGCTGATACAGCCGCAGCTTGCCCTCCGCATCGTGCACGTACATCGGCATCACCGGGTACTGCACGGAGTGGAAGGCGCGGGCGATCATGCTGGAACAGACGTTGTGCGTGGGCGCGCCGGCGTTGTGCACGAACAGACTGGAACGCCCGCGCCGCGGGATGATCCCCCAGGGGAAGAGGAAACGGGCGAGATCGAAGACCTGGCGCAGGTCATAGTCCAGACCGAGTCGACCGGCAGCATGACGTATGACATCGAAGGCATCGCGGCGCGAGATCCCGGCAGGCCGGCAGATGCGCAGGTGATAGCGGCGATACTTGCTCAGTGGCGCGACAATGGTGCCCTCGCCGAGCAGGGCCTCGATCACCAGCGGCTCGCCGGGGTCGCCTTCCCAGTGACGCTCGATCAGTGCGCGGATGTCGGCATCCTCGATGTCGTGCAGACGACCGACATAGAGGGCCGCATGGGTCCAGCCGGAGAGGGTGAGTGTCTTGATCATGCGGCTGATGCGACTGCGCCCTTCGACCAGCACCACATCACAGGGCTTCACCTCGAAGCGCAGGCGCTCGAAGTCGGAAGGTTGCATGGCCGCCGGACCGACCTCGGTCTCGAGCCAGTGGGTCAGCCGCCTCCATATCCATGTCTGCAGCCGCTTGAACATACACCTCTCCCGTGACGGGTGGCGCGTACCGTGCGTGGGCGCGTTACTTCAAGTCTAGACAATCTTTCGCAAGCCGGGTTCGTACAGCCCGTTCAACCCGCATCGGACCGATGAACGGCGCGCATGGCCGCCTCGACGGCACGATCCAGTGTCTCGCGAGGCGTGTGAAAATGCGGTGAGAATCGCACACCACCACCACGCAGCGCACACACCACGCCGCTGGCCTGCAGCTCGCGGTACAGCGTCTCGCTGTCGCAGCCGGGATGGCGGAAGACCACGATGCCGGAACGGCGGGTCGGCGAGCGATCGGACAGGACCTCGAATCCGCCTGCCTGCAGGGCATCGACCAGGTGGTCGGTCTTCTCCAGCACGGCCATTCCGACGCGCGCCATACCAACCTCCAGCAGCAGCCCCAGGCTGGCCGACAGGGCGTGAATGCCCAGATTGTTGGCGCTGCCGCATTCGAAACGGCGCGCGGAGTCGGCCGGCTGCCAGCCGCTGCGCTCGAAGTCGCCCAGGTGCTCCACCATGTGCCAGCCGTACTGGCGCAGCACCAGGCGATCACGCAGCTCGGCGCGGCAGTAGAACAAGGCCAGCCCCTCGGGCGCCAGCATCCACTTGTGACCATCGGCCGCCACGAAGTCCGCGCCGATGGCGCGCACGTCGAAGGGCAGGGCACCGATCTGCTGGATGCCATCCACGCAGAACAGCGCACCCCGCGCCCGGCAGGCACGACCGATGCGTTCCAGGTCCAGGCGCAGCCCGCTGGCGTACTGCACGGCACTCAGGGCCACGAGCCGGGTGCCCTCAGTCATGGCCGCCTCGATGAGCGCCTCCGGGTCGTCACCTGTCGAGATATCCACCTCCACGACTTCGACGCCATAGCGGGTGCGCAGTGATTCCCAGACGATGCGGTTGGAGGGGAACTCCTGGCGCGCGGTGACGATGCGATCTCCCAGCTGCCACTCGAGGCCATAGGCGACCGCCGAGAGCGCCTCCGACGTGCTCTTGAGCAGCGCGATCTCCTGCGAGGACTCGGCATTGATCAGGGCACGCAACTGACCGCGCAGCTTGGTCTCGGTCTGCACCCAGCGCTGAAAGTGTTCGGAACCCCGGTGGCGGTTTTCTTCGGCGAATTCCCTGATGGCCTGCACAGTGCGATTTGGCCAGGGCCCCACCCCCGCATGATTGAGATGCAGGACATCCCCATCCAGCCCGAACTCCCGGGCCAGGGCCTGTTCCCATGCGCTTTCCGCGTCTGACACCATCTCTTAACCTTATGATTTTCCGCGCAAATTTGCCCCAAAAAGGGAATTCTGATAAATTAGGTCGGAATTTGGCAACACCAACACCGGGCCGGCCGCTCATCACGACGCCGGCCTTCGTTTGTGCCATCGGATGATGGCATGCGCTGGCCGACGAGGCCACACCGGGACGCACTGGCGGCGTTCTGTCGATAACTACAACCTGAGGTGGTAACGAAATGAGAACCGCAGCTCTCAAGTTCGAAGCCGTTTCCAGCGATGCATTCGAGCCGCGTGCGTTCGAGGTCTATACGGAACGACATCTGGACCGCATCAAGCCGCTGGAAAGATTGCCGGAAGCACAACGTTTCGAGATGCAGGTCGTGGCGAGCGTCCTGCCGTTTCGTGTCAACCAGTACGTGATCGACGAACTGATCGACTGGGACAATATCCCGGATGATCCGATCTTCCAGCTCACCTTTCCCCAGAAGGGCATGCTGAACGAAACCGACTTCGAGCGCATGGCCGCCCTGCATCGGGCCGGCGCCGAGAAGAAGGAGATCCAGGCACTGGCCAGCGAGATCCGTGCCGGCCTCAATCCCCATCCGGCCGGGCAGATGGAGCTCAACCTGCCCAGGATCAACGGCGAGGTGATCAACGGCCTGCAGCACAAGTACCGCGAGACGGTGCTGTTCTTCCCCGCTCAGGGGCAGACCTGCCATTCCTACTGCACCTTCTGTTTCCGCTGGGCACAGTTCGTGGGCGACAAGGAGCTGCGCATCGCCAGCCGCGAGGCCGACACCATGATGGCCTATCTGCGCGAGCACCCGCAGGTCACCGACCTGCTGCTCACCGGCGGCGATCCGATGGTGATGAAGACCAAAAACCTCAAGCAGTATCTCGAACCCCTGCTGGAAGAGGATCTCGGTCACGTACAGACCGTGCGCATCGGCACCAAGGCACTGACCTTCTGGCCCTATCGCTTCGTGACCGATCCCGACGCCGAGGAACTGCTGGACCTGCTTGCCCGCCTGGTCCAGTCGGGCAAGCATGTGGCGCTGATGGCGCATTTCAACCACTGGCGCGAGATGGATACCGATATCTGTCGCGAGGCGATTCGCCGCATCCGCGCCACCGGCGCGCAGATCCGCAGCCAGGGCCCGCTCATTGCACACATCAACGACAATGCCGACGACTGGGCGCGCATGTGGCGCGAGCAGGTACGTCTGGGCATCATCCCGTATTACATGTTCGTGGAGCGCGATACCGGTGCGAAGTGCTACTTCGAGGTGCCACTCGCCAGGGCCTGGCACATCTACCGCGACGCCATGCAGCAGGTCTCGGGACTGGCGCGCACCGCCCGTGGGCCATCCATGAGCGCCGGTCCGGGCAAGATCGAGATCCAGGGGGTCACCGAGATCAACGGCGAGAAGGTCTTCGCCCTGCGCTTCATCCAGGGCCGTAACCCGGACTGGGTGCAACGACCGTTTTTCGCCCGCTACGACGAAGAAGCCACCTGGCTCGACGATCTCAAGCCCGCCTTCGGTGAAGAGAAGTTCTTCTTCGAGGACGAGTATCGGGAGATCACCAGCCGGATCGGCTGAGTCGGTGCCCGCTTCCTTCTCAAGGCCGCGTCTTCACGCGGCCTTTCTTCTGGGCGACACTTTCACTAGCATCCCCGCGATGGACCATCACGAAAAGAGAGCATGAACGTGACCTCCAACCAGAGCATCACCCAACGCGACCTGCGGCACGTCTGGCACCCCTGCACGCAAATGAAGGATCACGAACAGCTGCCGCTGATACCAATCCGGCGAGGGGAGGGGGTATGGCTGGAGGACTATGACGGCAACCGCTACATCGACGCCGTGAGTTCCTGGTGGGTCAACCTGTTCGGCCACGCCAACCCGTATATCAACCGGGCCATCCGCGAGCAGCTCGAGCAGCTCGAGCATGTCATCCTGGCCGGCTTCACGCACGAGCCGGTGGTGCGTCTGTCCGAACGCCTGGTGGAGATCACCCCGCCGGGCCTGGCGCACTGCTTTTATGCCGACAATGGCTCGTCGGCCGTGGAAGTGGCGCTGAAGATGAGCTTCCACTACTGGCGCAACGTGGGCAAACCGCAGAAGACCCGTTTCGTCTGCCTGAGCAACAGCTATCATGGCGAGACGCTGGGCGCACTGGCGGTGGGCGACGTGGCACTTTACAAAAGCACCTACGAACCACTGTTGCTCAAGGCCATCACCGTGCCCGGGCCGGATTGCTATCACCGCGAACCCGGCCAGTCCTGCGCCGAGCATGCACGACACATGTTCGAACACATGGAGCGCACCCTCGAGGAGCGGCACGAGGAGATCTGTGCCGTGATCGTCGAGCCGCTGGTGCAGTGTGCCGGCACCATGCGCATGTACGACCCGGAATACCTGCGCCTGCTGCGCGAGGCCTGCGACCGCTACGGCGTGCACCTCATCGCCGACGAGATCGCCGTGGGTTTCGGTCGCACGGGGACGCTGTTCGCCTGCGAGCAGGCTGACGTCACCCCGGACTTCATGTGTCTCTCCAAGGGGCTGACCGCCGGCTACCTGCCGCTGTCGGTCACGCTCACCACGCAGCAGGTGTATGCGGCCTTCTACGACGACTACGAACGGCTCACCGCGTTCCTGCACTCGCATTCCTATACCGGCAACCCGCTCGCCTGTGCGGCGGCGAACGCCACGCTGGATCTCTTCGAGAAAGAGGATGTCATCGGCAACAATCGTCGACTGGCGCAGGTCATGCACGATGCCACGGCACACCTCGAGGACCATCCGCACGTGGCCGAGGTACGTCAGACGGGAATGATACTCGCGGTGGAACTGGTCAGGGACAAGGCGACACGCGAACCCTATCCCTGGCAGGAACGACGCGGCCTGCGCATCTATCGCCACGCGCTCGCCAACCAGGCGCTGTTGCGCCCCTTGGGCCATGTCAGCTACCTGATGCCGCCCTACGTTATCGACGAGGACCAGATTCATCACCTGGCGAAGGTGATGCATGAAGGAATCGACCTGGCCTGCCGGGACTGAATTGGGCGATGGGCGTGAAAGCCCTCTGTGGCTAAACTGGTGTAGGCGCCCCGCGCCATCCACGGTTTACGCCCTCATCCCTCGATCATCCCGATAGGGCGGCCCGTGGCCGCCGCTGGACGAACGGTGGCGAAGCGGCATGCGCACGGCGGCCATGGGCCACCCTATGATGGGCTGTGACAAAAGGTGGGATGAGAAAAAAGCGGTTTCCCCTGTGACCTCTGTGGCTCGAAAATGAAGCCTATAGCGTGGGATGGCGGTTGCCCGCGTGGGTCTGTTCGTGGCGCTGCTGGCAGTCCAGGCAGCGCTTGGCCGTGGGGTAGGCCTCAAGGCGGGGCTTGTCGATGGATACACCGCAATCGACGCATTCGCCATAGGTCTGCCGTTCGATGCGGCGCAGCGCATTCTCGATGTCGTGGAGCTCCTCGATGTGCCGCTCCATGGCGGCGATGTTGAGGTCGACCAGCAGGTCGGCGACGGATTCCTCTTCAAGGTCGTGCACCCGGCCGGCCAGGTCGACGAAGTGCTGCTCCTGTTGTTCCAGCAGGATCGTGCGGATGTCCTCCAGCAGATCCTTGCGGCGGGCTTCCAGCAGGCGGCGGAAATGACTGCGATCTTGTTCGCTGATGTCTGTCGGCATACGGTCTCTGTGGGTCAGGTGATGGGGGTGGCGGGCGGGGCAGAGCCCTTCAGGCCCTGGCGATCACTCGCTGCGGCGTATCCAGAGCCCATGGTGACAGCGCAGGATGTCCTGGCCGCTGCGTATCTCCTCGCCATGGCCAAATCCCTGGTCGTTGAAATAGCAAACGATGTCCCCCGGCATTTGCTGGCTCAGGGCCTCGGTCTCCTCATCGAGTTCGTCCGCGATCGGCGAGGTACGGCGTTCCGGGTCCGGCGCGCCGACGTCCGGCAGCTGGGTCGTTGCCATGAGTTGTCCTCGGATAATTGACTATCGCTATCCTGAACCTGCACAGAGTCACTGGCAATGACGCATGTCATCTGCAGTCGGGATTTTCCATTCAGGATTCCGACTGCAACATGCGCAGGGCGCGCTGCGAGGCGTCCCAGTCGCTGGTGCCCAGCTCGGTTTCCGTGTAACCGAGGTCGTCGGGTTCGATGTCGTCCATCGGACCCGTCCAGTCCTCGGGCTCGGCAATCGCCTCGATGGGCAGCAGGAACCAGTCGGTAAGCTCGAATTCCTCGATATCGCCATCGAAGTACTGGGCCTCCACGATCCCCGCGTCCTCGTCGACGGCGACCACCTCGAAGCGTTCACGCTTGTCCAGGCGGCGATACCACTGACCGATTTCCGGATTGGTCTCATGAATCATTCAGCACCTCCCTGACCGCATTGGTTCTGGAATCCAATACGTGTCTGTACTTAATTAGCACGTCGGGCGACACCCTGCACACGGGCCATGTCTCGCGCGTGTAAACTCATGACAAATCAAAGTACTGGCCACACGGAGGGAATGGCACATGGGAACCGGCGCGGCAAGAGGGGAGGAAACGGCACGACTGGCGGAGACCCTGTGGCGGGAAAAATACCGCGTGCCGGGAGAGCAGGGTATCGAAGACAGCTGGCGCCGGGTCGCGCAGGCCCTGGCTGCGTGCGAGCGCGGCGAGGCACAGGAACACTGGGCGATGCGTTTCTTCGCCCTGCTCGCCGATTACCGGTTCCTGCCGGGCGGCCGGATACTCGCCAATGCAGGTCGCGAGGGCAGCCAGACGCTCTTCAACTGCTTCGTCATGGACCGTATCGACGACTCCATGGCCGGCATCTTCCGCGTGCTCGGCGAAAGTGCCCTGACCATGCAGCAGGGCGGGGGCATCGGCGTCGATTTTTCCACCCTGCGACCTGCGGGGGCACCGGCCTCCAGCACCGGGGGACGGGCCTCGGGGCCGGTCTCCTTCATGCAGGTCTGGGAGAGCATGTGCGCCACCCTGCTGGAAACCAGCGCCCGGCGCGGGGCCATGATGGCCACGCTGCGCTGCGATCACCCGGATATCGAGGCCTTCATCGAGGCCAAGCGGCGCCCCGGCATCCTGAGCCACTTCAATCTCTCCGTCCTGGTCACGGATGCCTTCATGCAGGCCGTCGAGGCAGGGGAGGGCTGGCCGCTGGTCTTTCCCGATCCGCAACACGGACGCTGGCCGGACCGGCCGCACGTCGAACGCAACTGGCCCGGATACGCACAGCCGGTGGCCTGCGCCGTCCTCGGCGAGATCCCTGCGAGCCGGCTCTGGCAACACCTGCTGCAGGCCAGCCATGAGAGCTCCGAGCCCGGCGTGCTCTTCATCGACCGGATCAATGCCGAGAACAACCTCGCGGCGATCGAGCAGATCAGCGCCACCAATCCCTGCGGCGAGGTGCCGTTGCCGCCCCATGGCGCCTGCTGCCTGGGCTCGTTCAACCTCACACGCTTCGTGGAGGCGCCCTTTACCGACTCGGCCCGGCTGGACCTGGAGGCCATGGCCGCCCAGGTGCCGGTCGCCGTGCGTCTGCTCGACAACGTCATCGATCTCTCGCCGTACCCGCTGCCGGCCCAGCAGGCCCATGCCCAGGCCACGCGCCGTCTGGGGCTTGGCATCACGGGGCTGGCCGATGCCTTGATTATGTTAAATATCCCTTACGACGCCCCGGCCGCACGCCACCTGGCCAGCCGGGTGATGCAGGTCCTGCGGGATGCGGCCTACCAGGCCTCTGTCGCACTGGCACGCGAGAAAGGTCCCTTTGCACGCTGTGCCGAGGCCGGGCTTCCCGAACGGCCCTTCGTGCAGCGCCTGCCCGGGGAATTGCGCACAGCCATCGCGCGCTACGGGTTGCGCAACAGCCACTTGCTGGCCATCGCGCCTGCCGGGAGCATCAGCCTCCTGGCCGGCAACATCTCCAGCGGCATCGAGCCGGTCTATGCGGTCGATGCCGAGCGGCGCGTGCGTGACCACCGCGGCGATCCCGTACGCTGGCGTGTCACGGATGCAGCCGTCATGGCCTGGCGGGAACAGACGGGCAACGACAGAGGCCAGCCGCCGGCCTGCGTGACCGCCGCCGAGATTGTGCCCGAGGCTCACATCGCCATGCAGGCCTGCCTGCAGGAATTCGTCGACAACGCGATCTCGAAGACGGTGAATGTCCCGACGGACATCGACTTCGAAACCTACGGTGCGATCTATGTCTCTGCCTACCGGGCAGGCGCGAAGGGTTGCACGACATACCGTCCGGGCGGCAGCCGGGATGCCATCCTGCAACCGGGCGACGGGGTGAGTGCCTGCTGCGGGATACCGGGGATACCGCCTGCCGTCCCGGCCGTATAAGTACGCATAATCTATATTATGTTAAATGTTATGGACGCGGATCATCAGCGCTCGAGGTTGTCGTCAGGTGCCGGTGTGAATACTGCCCCCCTGCCTCGTGTCAGCGCTGCCGGTCTGCGCGACAAGCGACTCCAGTGCCTCGCGCAGTCGCTGCGTCTCACGCTCCAGGTCATGCAGGGCCCAGGGTAGCCGATCGTCGTCCTGTTTCCGCCAGGCGATACGCAGGCCGGCCACCAGGTCCGCCAGGCGCGCCTCTTCGAGTTCTGTCGCGAGGCGCTCCAGGCCATCCAGCGCCGGCCCGGCGGACTCGGCGTCTGGCGACTCGTGAAGCCGGCTCATGTGCAATTCGATCTCATCCATGACGCTGCGAGCCACCAGATCGACTGCCTGAGGGGTAAGGCTCGTCACCTGGCGGGCGACGAGGGAAAGGAAACGTTCCCTGAAGACACGGTGCGGCTGCCCTGCCCGCTCTCCAGGCTGCGTCTCCGGAAGCGGCATGGGCAAACGCCCCAGCCAGCGGGTGAGCACCCGCTGCAGGTCGGCCTTGCTCAGGGGCTTTTCCATGAAATGAGGGTCGGCAACGATTACTTCATTAAACAGCCAGATGGTCGTTTATTGGTCAGAATCAGATCCTGCGGTTTCAGTCCTCTTGAGTCCTTGCAAGTGTAGGTTTTCGTACAAAAGCGCTAACCTGCCATTTTCCTTGTGGAAGAACCTCCAAATTTGACAAGTTTGACCATAATTATAGCGAACCCTGGAGCTGTTTAAATTGCCCCTGGATCACCGCCTTTTCCTGAAGAATTGCTTTGTTCTCGTCGGTCAGATACGTCACTTTATCCTGTGTGGTTTTCAATTCGGTTTTGGTGGCCTCCAAAGCCTGTGATAACACGGCCACTTCCTTATCGACTTCTGCTTTCTGAACAGTGAGAGCAGATATTTTTTCTGCCAATTGCTCATTTTTATGCTGGTTTTTCCGGTTCTTCGTCATGGCGTCTTCAAGGTCGCGTTTCAGCTTCTGGATATCATCTACCTTTCCGTTTAGGTCCCTGTTTAGCGTTGCATTGGCCTGTTCAAGTTTATCGGCATTGTTTTCTAACTGCGCATTGGCATCCAACAGCTCGGACGATCTTGACTCGGCCTGGGTGAGCCGGTGTTGCAGATCCAGGATCTGGTCTTTCAATCCCTGGTTAACCGAACGAAATTGTTCGCGCTCCTGTTGACGATCTTCGGCTGTTCGCTGCTGGTAATGCTCGAAATGGTCACGGATATCCCGGTTTTCCTGCTTGAGTTCCGTGACGGTTTCTTTCAAATCGGCGGTCCGGGCAATAGCCTCGTCCCGTTGCATCTCTGCCTTGGTCAGGTTGATGCGTGTATCTTCCAGAGCCTGAGTTTTCTGGTCTACTTCGTTGGTAAGTTGCCCGATCTGGATTTCTAAATCTTTCTGGCGGGCAGTGAGCTGCGTAATCGCGTTGCTGGCGTCGTCGAGCTTTTTCCGGAGATCTTCATTCAGCCCTTTGAACTCCTGTCGGGCCTGCTCGATGCGGTGGTCGGCCATCTGCTGCACTCGTTCGTGGAGAGATTTCACGACCTCCACCAAGTCGCTCGGGAGTCCATTGGTATCGGCCGCGTCCCCGTTATCGGAACGCCAGCGCTTGAGTAGTGGCGCGATCGTGCTTTTGCTGCCGGTGCCCAAATGTTCGCGCACCCGATCCACCGTAGGTTCTTGGCCTTTCGTTTTGATGGCTTCAGCGGCTTTGGCAACATCGTGGTAAGTGACTCCGGCGCGTGCCATAGGGATTTCCTCTCAGATTATTTGGTACCGTATTATGTATAACGTATTATTACATTATATTTATGATTTTCAAGACTAATTGAATTTCAAATATTAACTAACGATAATGACCATTATCGTTGGTTATGATAATCAGGCATAATTTTTTCACTTGTAACGCCGGTACATAGCCGCCTTTTGAGCGACCGCGATAGGAATTCGATTCATGCACAGCAAACCACCCAAATTGACCACTGACTTATCATTACGTAATGAGCGATCATATCAGATTGCCCATCGGGAATCCGAAGCGCTGCGTCACTATCTCCAGGCAGCCACCTCTGACAACACGCGCAAAGCGTATCGCTCGGCCATTCGCCAATTCGAAAAATGGGGTGGCCGACTGCCTACCGACAGGGATACTGTCGTGCGCTATCTACTGATCAAAGCTGAATCTCTCAACCCTCGGACACTGGATCTCCACCTGACGGCCATCGGCCAATGGCACTACTACCAGGGAGTCGCTGATCCAGTAAAAGATCCTCTCGTGCGCAAAACGATGGAAGGCATCCGCCGCACTCACGGCCAACCCAAACGCAAAGCCAAGGCGCTGCGCCTGGAGCACATCGCACAGATGGTAAAGCATCTCCAGCAACTACCAGATAGCAAGAAGAAGTATCGGGATATCGCACTGGTGCTAACGGGCTTCTTCGGGGCGTTTCGTCGCAGCGAGTTGCTCGCAATACAAGTCACGGACCTGGTGTGGGAGCCTGAGGGCTTGATCATTCGGCTGCCCCGTTCCAAGACCGATCAGCAAGCTACTGGCTTAGTGCGAGCCCTGCCTTTTGCAGGGAATCCAACCTGTTGTCCAGCCAGAGCAATAAAGCAATGGATGGATACCGCTGATATAGCGATTGGTCCGCTGTTTCGGCCGGTCAATCGCTGGGATCAGGTTCAAGCCAGGCAATTGAATCCTGGGGCAATCAATGATGTGCTCAAAACCCTTGGTAAAGCCTGTCAGTTCGATTTTGTCCCCGAACTGAGCAGTCACAGTTTTCGTCGCGGCCTCTCTACCTCGGCGGCTCGGGAACGCGTGGACTATGAACTGATTAAAAAGCAAGGAGGTTGGAAAAGTGATGCTACCGTTTGGGAGTACATTGAGGAAGGACAGCAGTTCAACAATAACGCGTCAGTCATTCTGATGGAAAAAATGAGTTTGCTGCTGAACGCTGAATCTCCAAAAAAGGGAAAGTAAACAGGATCGAAATCATCTCGGTGCGAACATGATAATGCCCATCCCTACCAGAGTGACGGCCACGCCAACAAAATCCCATAGGTGCGGGCGAATCCCATCCACACCCCATAGCCACAGCATGGCTGTCGAAACATAGACGCCGCCATAGGCGGCATAAACCCGGCCCGCGGTGGTTGGATGAAGAGACAGTTGTAGTTGAACAAATATGTTTGTAACCGTAACAAATAAGTCTGTAACTAAAACGGTGGAATGCAGGCTGTAGCGTGATTTAAGGCGAAAATCGTTCATTCAGTTACAAATATAATTTTCGGTAAGGCATATCTGACGACGGTAGAATCGGGGCTCCAGCACTGTCCAGTTACAGACTTATTTGTTTGCCCACAACAGTAACCAGGCAAACAACGCCAGGCTGAACGCAGCCGGCAGCAGAACCCATGCGGATGCCGATTTCTTCAGCCAGAGGTATGGCAGGTAGCAGCCGACTATTTCCGCAATAGCTGTGATGATAAACAAACCGAGCGTGTAGAGGATGGACATACGAAGTTCTCTTGTTAGTGCTGATCCGTTTGGCTGGGCACGGGTTGATCCCGGCAAGCTTCTTCGGGCAGTTCGATTTCAATTGTGGTGTGAGCCAGCGGGTATTGTTCGAGCGCCATAGCAATGGATTGTTTGATGGCACAGTATTCGTCAGGGCCAAAAACTCCCTCGTGATCCGCTACGATATGGGCCGTCAATACATGCTGTTCACCATCCAGGGACCAGAGGTGCTGGTGATGAATTCCGCTGATGCCATTAATGCCAATTAGTGTTCGCCGGATCTCTTCGTGAAGCGCCTTATCTGGAACAGCCTGAAAGAAAAGCTTGCAGGTTACCCAAAGATTCCGACACACATTAAACAGAATAAAGAGAGTAAACCCCACCGATAACAATGGGTCGAGAATAGGCCAGTCGGCAAACTGCAAAACGATTGAAATAATCAGCACTGCCACCCACCCCAGCACATCTTCCAATAAATGCCAGTTCAATACCTTTTCGTTCAGCGTATTTCCCTTGCTAAGGCGATAAGCAGCAATACCGTTGACGGTGACGCCCAGAATCGCCAGCGCTAACATGCCCTCGGTGACGGGCATCACTGGATTGGCCAGTCGGGGAATTGCTTCGCCTAATACCCACAGCGATCCGGCAATCAATACCAGGCCGTTGATCAGGGCGCCGAACAGGGACAACCGCCGGTAGCCATAGGTGAATTCGGTGTCGGCGGATTTACGTCCCAGCCGGTTCAGGAACCAGGCGCTGCCAATGGACAGACTGTCGCCCAGATCGTGCACCGCATCGGCCATGATAGCCGTGCTGTTGGTGAGCCAGCCGCCGATGAATTCGATGATGGTAAAGCCCACGTTAAGAAAGAACGCCATTGCTATGCGGCTTGCACTTTCATCTTTGTGGTGTGAATGATCGTGTTGATGCATGAGCAACCCTTACACAATAAATGTACCTGCCCTGACCGTAACGATAAGGGCAGGCACAACGTTTATGCCATGTCGCTTAACTTGCCTTTTGAAAACCAGGCAAACAGCACCGGCAATACAAACAGCGTCAAGAACGTAGCGGTTACCAACCCGCCCACGATCACACTCGCCAGAGGCTTTTGGATTTCTGCGCCGACACCATTCGACAGCAGCATGGGGATCAGGCCCAGTGCCGAGGTAATAGCAGTCATCAACACGGGCCTTAGCCTTGAAACCGCTCCATCAAACACCGCATCCGATACTTTAAGGCCGTCCGCAATCCGTTGATTGATGCTTTCCACCATGACAACGCCATTCAGTACAGCGACCCCGAACAGGGTGATGAAGCCCACTGAGCTGGGTACCGACAGATACTGGCCGGAAATCCAGAGTGAAAACACGCCACCAATCACCGCCAGCGGGACATTCACCAGAATCAGCATGGCCTGGCCAACCGAGGCAAAGGCAAAATAAAGCAACAAGGCAATTAATCCCAGCGAAACCGGCACCACCAGTGCTAAACGCTTTTGCGCTCTCTGCTGGTTTTCAAACTGGCCACCGATATCGACGGAATAGCCGGTGGGCAGGTCCACTTGCTCCACAATCGCCTGACGAATATCGGCAACCACGCTGCCCATGTCCCGTCCCTGAACATTGGCCTGAATTACAACCCGACGCTGCACGTCATCACGACGTACCTGCGGTGGTCCAGATGCGATACTGACTTCCGCCACATCCCCTAGGCGTACCCAGGCACCTGACGGGGCCTGTAAGCGCAGATCGGCAATGGTTTCACGGTCTTCGCGAAACCGCTCGGCGAGCCGCACGTAGATGTCGTAACGCTCGTTGCCATTGATGATCTGGCCGGCACTGGCACCTCCCAGCCCTTCGCGTACCAGCTCCATCACGTCGCCCACGGCCAGACCGTAACGGGACAAAGCTCTGCGGTTCGGCTTCACCACCAGTTGAGATTCACCGGCGATCTGCTCCATGGCCACATCGCGCGCCCCTTCGATTTCTTTCACTGCGGCCTCAATGGCCTGGCCCTTTTCGGCCAGCACGGCAAGATCGGGACCAAACAACTTGATGGCCAGCTGCGCTTTGACGCCCGAGAGCAACTCGTCCACACGGGTTGCGATGGGTTGCGAGAAGTTGAGCAGTAAGCCTGGGTGTTGCTCCAGTTTCTGTTCCATCAATGACTGGAGTTCATATCGGTTGTCTGCACTGGTCCATTCCGGCACCGGTTTAAGGCCAATATAGATCTCGATGTTATTCACCGGCTCAGGATCGCCGCCGATTTCAGCCCGGCCAATGCGCGACAGCGCATAGGTTACCTCCGGGAATTCCATCAACTTGGCCTCCAGTTTGGGGGCCACTTCCAGGGCCGTGTCCAGACTGGAAGAAGGTGCCAGGGTGACACGCAGATTGATGGTACCTTCCTCCAGTTCGGGCACGAACTCCGTACCCAGGCGGGGCAGCACCAGCGCAGCCGCTATCACCATAACGGCTGCAACACCCACCACCATTTTGCTGTGCCCCATCGCCCAGGCTAATCCTTTACGATAGAGCCTGTCGAGCGGCTTCAACACAAAGCTATCGCGTTGACGCACACCCTTGCGAAAGAGGTAGGTGGCCAGTGCAGGTACGATGATCAAGGCCACTAACACTGCCGAGAGCATAGCCAGCATGATACTGATGGCCATGGGCTGAAACAGTTTGGCTTCGACACCTTCAAAGCTAAACAGCGGCATGAAGACAACCAGAATAATGGCCGTGGCAAAAAAGATGGGGCGAGCGACTTCCTTACCGGCTTCCTGCAGGCGCAAGGCAATACCATGACGGTCGTGGGCCACATCAAAAGGGTCCACGTCATCGGAATCCACCCGCGATTGTCTCTTGGTATCATGTTCAGCATCCGGGTGCGTCAGATGTTTAAACATGTTCTCCACCATCACTACGGAGCCATCCACCAACATGCCAATGGCGACCGCAATCCCCCCCAGCGACATTAGATTGGCCGACAATCCGAACCACGCCATCACCATTAAAGCGATTCCAATGGAGATCGGGATGGACATCAACACCAGAAAGGTGGCGCGCAGGTTCATCAGGAATAGCGCAAGGATCACGACGATGAAAATAAACGCCAGCAGCAGGGCATTGACCACAGTCTGCACCGCCTGCGTGATCAAATCCGCCTGATCGTAAAATGCCTCGAAGCGAACACCTTCCGGTAATGCCTGGTTAATACGCTCAATGCGCGCACTGACTCCATCAATGGTGGCCTTGGTGTTGGCCCCCATTCGCTTGAGCACGATGCCGGACACCACCTCGCCGAGATTCTCCACCTTGTCGTCGGCGTTCTTGCGCGTCATGGTCACCGCGCCCTGACGGATCTCACTGCCCAGCGCCACTTGCGCCACATCGGACACGGTGATCGTAGTACCGTCCACGGTTTTCAGTGGCACCTGACGGATCTGTTCCAAACCCTTCTCACCATGATCCAGCCAACCCGTACCCCGGATCACCAGTTGCTCCTGGCCCCGGTTCATATACCAGCCGCCGACGTTGGTGTTGTTGCGCTCCAGTGCCATCATGACTTCGTCCTGGGTCAGCTCGTAGGCCAACAGTCGGGACGGGTTCAGGTTTACCTGGTACTGACGCACCTCACCGCCGAACGATAGCACATCGGTCACACCCTCGGCCGGAATCAATAGCAGCTTCACCACCCAGTCGTTCAAACTGCGCAATGCCATGGCATCGAAACCGGCATCGGGTTCGGCCACGAGAAGATACTGATAGACCTGACCCAGACCGGAAGTATTCGGGCCCATTTCCGGCGTGCCGACGCCATCGGGGATCAGCTCCTTGGCAGCCTGAAGCCGCTCAAATACCAGTTGCCGGGCAAAATAGATATCGGTGCCTTCTTTAAAGACTACGGTGACGCCGGACAGGCCGGTTTTGGAAATGGAGCGCACCTCTTCCACATCCGGTAAGGCGTACATCACGGCTTCGATGGGATAGGTAATAAGCTGTTCCACCTCTTCGGCAGCCAGCCCCGGTGCTTCGGTATTGACAGATACCTGCACGTTGGTCACATCCGGAAAAGCATCCAGATTCAGTTTTGGAATAATAAAAACGGCACTGACCGTTAGTGTGATCAGGGCTATCACCACCAGCAATCGGTTGATGACCGCCCAATCGATAATTCGGTTAAACATGGGGTCTCCTACTGCTTAGTGGTTATGGGGGTCAAAGCCGCCCTTGGCGATCTGAGAGGCAACAAAGAAAGCGCCCTGAGTGACGATGCGAGCCCCCGGACCGACACCGCTAATTTCACGTAGCGGCCCGAGCGCTCGACCCAGCTTCACCTCCACTGGCTGGAATTCGCCAGGATGGTCTTCCACGAATACCGTCCAATCTCCGTCTGCGCCGCGCATCAGTGCGGTTTCGGGTACCGCCAGCACGGGTCTTTTAGTCTGGAATCGGAAATACACCTCGGCGAACTGGCCGGGGTGCAGGCGGTGTTCCGGGTTATTGACCAACAGGCGCACGGTACGGGTACGGGTGATGGGGTCAATGGTGTGCGCCTCCTGAGTGACCTTGGCGTTTACACGGACATCCCCAGCCACCACTTCCGCTCTTGTTCCCGCGCCCAGCGTCAGGGAGAGATCGGCGGGCAGGTGGGCCTCCACCCAGAGTTGCTTTTCATCGGCCAACGCAATCAAGGGCGCGCCCGCCTCGATGCGCTGCCCCTGCTCGAAATCATCGCTGAGCACCGCGCCGTCAATCTCGGCATGCAGGGTATACTCCCCTAATGCAACAGATTGCTGAGGAGCGACCAACGCTTGCAAGTCCGAGGCCGAAAGGCCGTAGGCCAGCAGCGTCGCCCGGGCTGCCTCCAGGCTGGTTTTGGCCGTGATGTAACGCTGTTCACCCACGGTTTTGCGCCCAAGTTCCTCTACTCTTTGCCATTCAGGCCAGGCCGTGCGGTAATTGGCTTGTGCCTGCGCCACGGCTTCACTGAACAGAGTAACCAGCGGCTGACCCTGTTCGACGTGATCGCCGAGGGCGACATGGCGGCGCAGCACCACGGAAGGCACCCGGGGCGATACTCGGTAACTGGTGTAACCGTTGGAAAGGATCTCCCCCGGTGCGTAAAGCTGATAATCGACCTTTCTGGGAGTCAGTGGGTTGATCTGAATATCGGCCAGGGTCATTTGCGCCGGGTTCAGTGACGCAGAAGCAGCTTCTTGGTGACCTCCATGCCCACCATGATCACCGTGGTCACCGCCCTCGCTATGCTCTTCATGTCCGTGTTCTGAGCCGGAGTTGTGCTCGTCGTGGGCGCTGTGTTCATCATGATTTTCGTCGCCATGATCATCGTGCGCATCCTTGTGATCACTATTGACGTCCTCGCCGTGTTCCGCGTGGCCGTGCTCGGTGTCAGGCTTATGGTCATCATGCTCTTCATGGTTTTCCTCACGATGATCGTCATGATTATCCTGTTCGCTATGGGGTGCCGCCGTTATCGCTTTTTCCTGCCCATGCTCACGTGCATGCTCAGACTCAGATTCTTTGGCGTGGCTGGCGGTTGCGGTCGCAAGACCCGCCACCAAGATGGCTACCAGTGTTTTATTCATGTTTATCATTCCTGTTTAATTCGTTGACGCGGTCGATGACTTTATTGCGTTGATCAGGTGGCCCGATTGCTGAAGTGCTTCGGTGAGCGCAAGCCGTGTCTGCTTTTCCAGCTCAATGCCTGCCAGCAGGCTTTCGGTGCGTTGATTCAAGGCCAGCAGATAATTAGTGGTGGACAGATCACCCGTGCGCCATTGCCGTTTCAGCAGTTCGGCGCTGTTCTCGACCCGACCCTGAACAACCTCTTGCCAGCGGCGATATTGCTGTTCAAAGCGCTGCCAGGTGGCCTGTGCAGCCTGCCAGTCAAAGCGCTGCTTGCGGTAGATAGCCTGAAAACGAGCCTCGGCCTCCAGCGCTATGCGTTCGGTGGCGCGAGTTTCTGCACTGAAGTTGTTGCGGACATTCAACGGGATGGAGAAGGTCAGCCCGACAACGCTCTCTCCACCATCACGACCGGAATTGACGCCAAAGGTGGGCTCCGCCTTGGCGGTACGCCGTGTCACTTCAGCTTCCTCCTTCAGCGACTGCCAGCGGGCGTGGGCGCTGGCTACGGCCGGGTGTTGCAGTAACTCCTGATCCGAGGTCAAGTCTGGCTGGGAGGGCCAGAAATCATCAGGAATGCCGCCTCGCGTGGGCGCCCATGCGGGCAGCAGCTCGCGAACCCGGATTTCGGCTTTCTGTATCGCGGCTTCGGCCTCGGCAACCTGAGCCAGCTGCTGTGACAGGGACAGAAAGGTGAGTTCGGCATCGATGCTGCCCAGATCACCTGCCTGCTGGCGCTTATCCACCTGTTCGAGCAAGGCGTTAAGTTGCTGCTGTTGCGCTTGGGCAATGGCGGCGGCGCGGTTGGCGGCATGCCACTCCACCAGTGCGGCAAGCGCCTCGGCGGTTTTGTCCAACACTTGTTGCTGGTACAGCGCTTCGGCGGCGCTTCGCATAAAGCCCGCCTGCTGCCGTCTTGCACCCCGTCTGTCCCACCAGTCGATGGTCTGCTGAACGCCGACCCGGTAGTTGTCTTCCTCTCCATTACGCTCCAAATCGGTGGACAGCTCCGGGTTGTAAAGCGGCTGCTCCAGCGCATCGGCGCTGGCGTTGGAGCCCAGCAATTGCTCGCGGGCGGCAAGCACCTCGGGGTGTTGTTGTATCTGGGAGGCGAGCCAGGCGCTCCAACTCGATGTCTCTGCGTAAGCAAACATGGGCAGAAAAAGCACGCACGCGCCCAGCAAGGCCCGTCTGGGCCAGTCAAATCGTCTCATATTGATGCTCCTGAAATTCAGCGTGCGACGGTTTGGTCGTGCACCGGATTTTGCCGTTGTTGGGGTTCATCCCGGTGAAAGGCGACCTTTATTACGGTATCACCAGGCAAGGCGGGGAGCTTTGCAGAAAAACGCACGCCGCCCTTGCGTGATGCGCGTCTGGTGAGAAGGCGCGGTGAGTAATCAGTGGTTGTTTCCGCAATCAATTCGTTATCAGCAGACCAGGCTGCGATGTCTACATGGCCTCGGGGAAGGCCGTAGCGCAGGTGAGCATCCATCCGTCCGAAGACGGTCAGCTCCGCGGCGGTATGGTTCACGGTCACCTGGCGGAAATGCCAGCGTTGGTTGTCGGTATTGACGACTTCAATTTCAGGCAAGCTGTTTTCGGCCTGAGCGGAATTGACAAGCGCGAGCCCAATAGCGATCTGTTTCATGATGTTTCACCCTAAAATAAATACCAATTGTTCGCTGTAACCCAAGGCTACAGAGGCTGATGACGTGCTGTTGAGGCGCGATCAGGCGATTGGAGGGCGAAACAGAGAGGGGGGAATACCAGAGGTGAGGTTGGCCTGATAGTCGGCTTGTCCGTTTTCTGAGAATAAATCGGCTAAGTGTGAAGTGGCTCCGATCAGAACGACAGAGCCGTGGCCATGACAATGGCAGCAATGGTGGCAGTCATATACAGACTGTCCGGGCTGATCGGGTGTCTGCTTGGCGAGCAGATTGTCGTTGTGGGTATCAGTGGCAGTGGATTGATGCGAATGGTCGAATTCCAGGTGCTCCGTCCCGGATTGATGAAGCTGGTGAACGTCCGCCATGGCAGCCACAGATTGCAGGGCAATCAGTAAGGCCAGTAGACAAGTTAAGTAATGGCGGATGTTCATGTGGAATGTGGAGCCCTTATGCTGTCAGGTTCAAAACACTAGCTGCTAAAGACTATCATATTATAGAAAAGTTTCTTCAGTCTTTTCCGAGTAGACCGTTCTACAGCGTGCATTAATCACCACAGCAGCTTCTCCTGCATTTAGGTGGGAGCTGAAGCAGAGGGTCTCGACATTAACGGTTGCCGCATTAGACAGTATCCAATTGTATACAACGCAAACCATCATGCCACCAGGTTCAAGTGGGCATCGATGACATCCCAAGGGGCCTGCAAGGCGCCGGTTTCCGTCCGCTTCAACAAACCCGCTTCCTCCAGGGCGCGGGTATCGGCATGAACATTCTTGTAGTCACGCGCCAATGTGGTTGCCAGCGCCCGTACACTCATCGGGCCCTGTTGGCGGAGCGTCCTCAGCACCTCCAGACGTCGAGGGGTGATCACCGCCAGAAGCATGGAGAGGTCTTCGAAATTCAAGTGAACCTCTGTATCGATTTTCTCGCCGCGTTCTGCCCGTTGCCAGGCATCCACAAAGCGATCAAACCCTTTGTCAGGATTTTCAGTGCCAATATGGATATGCTGTTTAGTCATGTTGTTCACCTCGCAGTCGTTCGATGTCGGCTTTAAAGTCGGCGATAAGTTGTTGTACGGAGATCCAGGTGTAATTCTCTTCGTGCTCTTGTCCTCCAGCGTCTCCGTAATGCCGGTGATCCCCTTTGCCGCGCTCATTGTCATAGCGGACCAGGCAGTGGCCGGACTGGCCGTAATAGAGCCGGTATTTCAACCCATGTGGTCGCTCCGCGTCGGGAGCCGGTAGTCGCCAGATCACCATTTCGCGGATGGCGCCGTCCCGGTAGACGTACTTGTCCCTGAAGAGTAATTCTGCTTTCATATGGCTAATGATACCATATGGCGTATATGCGTGATAGTGGTGTATAGTATCGAATTCTGTGGAATGCAACCGACGTTATAAAAATCTAGAATAATCATGACCGCCTTACATGAAACCGCTTATCCGCGGTTAAAGTCTCAGCCGACACCTGAGGATCTGGTTACCGTCTATACGCCGAACCAGGAAGAGCTTGAGCTGGTTCGATCCCAGACTCGCCAGCCTACCGCTCGCTTGGGATTCATGGTGTTACTAAAGACCTTTCAGCGTCTGGGCTATTTTGTTCCCATTGCTGAAGTGCCGGAGGCAATACTGAACCATCTGATGACGTGCCTGGAACTCAAAAGTCAGGCCGCTCCTCTGGAAAATTACGATACTTCCGGCACTCGTCAGCGGCATCTCAAGTCGATCCGAGACTTCCTGGGTATTACCCCGGTTAGCGACACCACTCTTGAGTTTCTCAAGTCTGCTTTGCGTGAGGCGGCCACCACCAAAGACGAGATCCCGGATATCATCAACGTGGGCCTGGAGTCGATGGCAAAGGCCCGGTACGAACTGCCAGCATTTGGTACCTTCGTGCGTGAGGCAAAAGCAGCGAGAGCACAGGTCAATCGTGAGTTGTTCGAGGCTGTATACCATGACCTGTCTGAAAGCGCCAAAACCCGTATTCAAGAGGTTCTGACGCCCACTACGAAAACGAGCCAATCCAAGAGCCTTTGGGACCTCATCAAGCAGGAGCCACGAAAGCCGACGGTCAGCAACGTGAAAGAGTTTGTAGACCACCTCCGCTGGTTGAGAACCTTTGACGATTGTCTGCCGAAAGACCTGATGCTACCCGCGCCCAAGCTCAAGCGCTTTGTCATTGAAGCTAGAGCCCTCAACGTCGCCAACATGAATGAGTTGGCCGAGCATAAGCGCTATGCCTTGGCGGCACTTTTCATTCGCGCCCAGACAGGAAAAGCCTCTGATGACATTGCCGACATTTTTATCCGTATCGTCCAGAATCTGATCAATCACGCCAATGAAGCCCTTAAACAGCATCAGCTCTCACAAACTCAGCAGGTTGACGCTCTAATCGCGGCATTACGGGATGTTATCCAGGCGTATCAGATTCCCGGTACCGAGATAGAGCGCCTCGACGCGATTGCCCAGGCATTTCAGGGAGAACCCGACGAACTTAAAAAGCGCTGTGACGAGCAGTTGGCCTATGCCAACAATAATTATCTGCCCTTTATGCTGTCACTCTACCGGAGCAAGCGGGCTCTGTTGTTCGATTGCGTTGCCCACATGGATTTACAATCGACGACTCAGGATCAATCGACGCTCGATGCTCTGGCCTTAATCATGGGGCATCGTCGTAGTCGTAAGCCGACTCTGGATGCCGTGAATGCCAAGGGCGAGCCGCTTGATCTGTCGTGGATACCCGATAAATGGTTAAAACTGGTCACTGGAAAAACGACCCGCAACAGAAACAACACGGAAGTGCATCGAAAATATTTCGAACTCTGCTTGTTAACAACGCTGGCCCAGGAGTTGAAGTCTGGCGACGTGGTGATCATGGGCAGTGATAAATATGGCGATTTTAGAGACCAGTTGGTGAGCTGGGAGGAGTATCACGAACAGATCGCCGAGTACGGTGAACTGGCCGGCATCATTACCGACCCCAAAGCGCTTATTGCCGAACTTAAACGTTGGTTGAGAAAGTCATCGAATGAAACCGATAAAAAATTTCCGGGCAATGATCAGGTCAGAATTGAAAAAGGTGAGTTGGTCATTCAGCGCGTTAAACGCAAACCCATTCCCGCCGCACTGGAAAGAATCAATCGTGCATTGGATGACCGGCTGTCGGAAACCAGCATCCTCGACGTATTAATTGATATGGAAAAATGGCTGGGATTAAGCAAGGGTTTCAAGCCATTATCGGGGCATGAAACCAAACTCACCGATCATCAGCGTCGCTTTATCGTTACCTTATTTTGTTTCGGCTGCAACCTGGGGCCCACACAAACCTCCCGTTCCATTGAGGGCATTAACCGTCGCCAGATTGCGTGGTTGAACCTGCGTCATTCGACAGAGGAGAAGATCGATGAGGCCATTACCAAGGTCATCAATGCCTACAATCGATTCTCCCTACCGAAGATTTGGGGTACCGGCAAGACGGCGTCAGCCGACGGCACCAAATGGGATCTTTACGAGCAAAATCTTTTGAGTGAACACCATTTGCGGTATTTGGGTACCGGTGGCCTCGGCTACTATCATTTGTCTGATACCTATATTGCGTTATTCAGCCACTTCATTCCCTGTGGTGTTTATGAGGCCGTGTATATCCTCGATGGATTATTGAAAAATCAGTCAGACATTCAGCCCGATACCATACATGGAGATACCCAATCCCAGAGTGAAGCGGTGTTCGGGCTCGCTTACCTGCTGGGCATCAAGCTGATGCCCAGGATTAGAGGCATTAAACATCTGAAGCTCTACCGGATCAGCAAAGAGGATCACTTTAAGCATATCGATACCTTGTTCAAGGACACCATAAAGTGGGAGCTGATCGAATCGTGTCTGCCCGATATGCTACGCATTGCGTTATCAGTGAAAGCCGGAAGAATCAACGCATCGACCATTCTGCGACGATTGGGAACCTATTCCAGAAAAAACAAGCTTTACCTGGCTTTGCGAGAGCTCGGTCGAGTCGTTCGGACCGTTTTCCTGCTGCAATACATTGCGGAGGCTGAAATCAGGGAAATGATCCAGGCCGCGACGTGCAAAAGTGAGGAATTTAACGATTTCTTGCAGTGGGTGATGTTTGGCAATGATGGCTTGATCGCGGAGAACGTTCGGCACGAACAGCAAAAAATCATCAAATATAATCATCTTGTCGCCAACATGATTATTCTTTACAACGTGGTGACAATGACAAAGGCGCTTGGGGAGTTGGCAGAAGAGGGCTATCCGATTGACCCCGAAGTGCTTGCCGGGACATCACCTTTTCGCAGGGGCAATATCAATCGTTTTGGAACGTACTCAATGAATATGGACCGGGAAGTCCCCAACATCGAGTTTAACATACCAATCCCAATACCAGACAAAGACACCGGGTTGATCATTAATTAATCTTGTGGCTGTTTATTTAAGGAATCGTTGCCGACCCTCGAAATCGTTCATGCCGGCCTCGAGACAGCGACGGCGTGAATCGCGGTCCCCGGCCGTCACACCGATCACCGGCAGGCTCTCGCCGGCCGGTAACGCCCGGATCAGCCGCGTCGCACTGCATCCATCGAGGACCGGCATGCGGATGTCCATGAAGACGGCGACGTAATCGGTCGTGCGGCAACGGTTAACCGCTTCACGGCCGTCCCCTGCGACGTCCACCACATAGCCCACCTGCTCCAGCAGACGGCGCAGCACCAGCTGTCCCGTGAGGTTGTCGTCCACCACGAGCACACGGCAGTTGCCGGCACACAACTCAAGGTCAGCCAATCCGGTGTCCATGCCGACTGGCCCCCGCATGGGGCCGTTTTCGGGAATGAGCAGGACAGCCGCGAGCACCGTCAGGAATATGGCGAGCACCAGCAGCGCCAGCCAAACCCACCACTGCAGACCCGCGCTGAGCAACAGCTCCGGCATGGCCTGCGCAGGCAGGCTGAATCCTGCCAGCAGCGCGGCTGCAGGCAGGAAGAGAAGCGATCCGGGGCGGCGCATGATCAGGCCTCGGCCTGGGGCAGCGGAAGCAGGCCCCGGACACGGGACACCAGCTCGGCGTTCTCGAAGGGCTTCATGAGATAGTCGTCGGCACCGCGGGAGACGGCGCGTTGCAGCTCGTTCTCGTCCAGGGCCGAGACGACCAGGATGCGCAGGTCGTCCTGGCAGGACTCCGTGCGGATGAAGTCCAGCACCTGGAAGCCACTGAGCCCCGGCATGCGCAGGTCCAGGGTCATCAGGCCGGGCCGGTAGGATTCGAGCAGCACACCCGCCTGCAGACCGTCGCCGGCGATGCGTGTTTCATAGCCGGCACGGTTGAGCGTACGCGCCATGGCGCGTGCCATGTTGTCGTCGTCATCCGTCACCAGCACACGCCGATTCGGCTCGACCGGCGCGAGCTCCGCCGGTATCGGCATGCGGTTGCGGCGCAGGAAGGCCACGAAGTCCTCCACCTGCACCCGATGATCCCCGCGTCCGGGCAGCTTGTGCCCCTTGAGTTCGCCGCGCTCGATCCAGCGGATGACGGTGCGAAAGTGTACACCGCAGTACTTTCCGATTTCACCGGTGGTCAGGAAACGTGTTGGACTCATGGCATCACCTCTCGATGTCTGAGTGTGATTATATGACTAACATGACAGTTGTGACAATGATCACAGTTTGGGGCGCCGAAAGATAAAAAAACACCTATTCAATGGGATAGGAGCACTATCTCATGTCATTTATTGGATATGGACCGGCCAACGGCACGAAAAATCCGACAGGCGCACCCGCATGCACCACCGGGACGGGATTGTCCTGCGTCCCGACGACGATCATACTGTTTTCCATTCGTTCTGACACATCGAGGCCCGGACGTGACCGACAGCTCCCTGGATGCACTGACCCGACGGCAGCGGGAGATCCATCAGTTCCTGGTGAAACATGCCGGGGACTTTCCCCATCCGCCCACGCTGGACGAGCTCTGCCAGGCGCTCGGGCTGCGCTCACGCGGCTCGCTGCACAAGCAGATCCTCGCCCTGGTCAGGGCCGGCCTGGTCGAGCCCATGAACCAGCGCCAGCGCGGTATCCGGCTTCGCACCGTCGATGCCCCACCCGGCCCGGAGACCACCCTCCCCCTCATCGGCTATATCGCCGCCGGCCGCCCCATCGAGGCATTGCCGCAACCCGAGCAGGTCAGTGTCCCCGCCTTCCTGCGCACACGCGGTCATTGCTATGTACTCCAGGTGCGCGGGGACTCCATGATCGAGGCGGGGATACTGGAAGGCGACTGGGTGGTCATCGAGCAACGGGACACGGCGCGCAACGGCGAGATCGTCGTGGCACTGATCGACGAGTGCGAGGCCACGCTCAAGCGCATCGAGCAGCACCCGGACCGGGTGGTCCTGCATCCGGCCAATGCCCGCCTGGAACCGCTGATCTACAGCCCGGAACGGGTGCGCATCCAGGGCGTGCTGGTAGGCCAGATGCGCCGCTACACCTGAACCCGGCCAGCCGGCTGGGGTATGCTGGGGGCCTACCCAGACCGGAGCCCCGTCGATGACACAGCCCAGGATCGCCGCCCGCAGCCCCATCGCCGTCGAACTCGAGGCCGGGAAGGAGTACTACTGGTGTGCCTGCGGACGATCCAGGAACCAGCCCTTCTGCGACGGCTCGCACGCCGGTACCGATTTCACGCCACTGGCCTTCACGGCGCAGGAAGACGGCGAGGCCTGGCTCTGCCGCTGCAAGCACAGCGACAATCCCCCGTACTGCGACGGCAGTCATGCCAGCCTGCCGGATGAACAGGACACGGCCGACACACAGACCGATGCACAGGATGCGGAGGAACAGGCCGGCGCCGACGACGCGCAGGACCAGTTGCCCGGGGCTAGCCGCGAGGAGCCCACGCTCGAACGCGTGCACGCCCTCGCCCGCCACGGCCTGGAACAGACCGGGCCGCACGGCGAGATGGTGGCCATGGGCGTACCCCGCGTCGACCTTCCCCGCTGGGACGACATACAGATCCTGACCGCCCAGTTCGCCACCCGACCGCTGGCCGAGGAGGCACCGGTAGGCACCCGTCTGGTCATCGGACCCAGGGCCCGGCGACCGCTGGAAATCGATATCCCGCTGTTCGTCTCCGACATGAGCTTCGGCTCGCTCTCACGCGAGGCCAAGATCGCCCTGGCCAGGGGATCGGCCCGGGCCGGCACCGGCATCTGCTCCGGCGAGGGCGGCATGCTGCCGGAGGAACAGGAGGCCAACCCCCGCTATCTCTACGAGCTCGCCTCAGCGAAATTCGGCTACGACGACGCGATCCTGGGCAGGATCCGTGCCCTGCACTTCAAGGGCGGACAGGCGGCCAAGACCGGTACCGGCGGGCACCTGCCCGGGCGCAAGGTCACCGAGGAGATCGCCCGGGTCCGCGGCCTGAGGCCGGGACAGGACGCCATCTCTCCGTCGGCCTTCGTCGATCTCGTCACCCCCGGGGACTTCCGCGGATTCGCCGACCGGGTGCGCGAGCGCACCGGCGGCATCCCCATCGGCTTCAAGCTCTCGGCCAACCACATCGAAGCCGACATCGACTTCGCCCTGGAGGCGAGCGCCGACTACATCATCCTGGACGGCCGCGGCGGCGCCACCGGTGCTGCCCCGAGGCTGTTTCGCGACCACATCTCCGTGCCCACCATCCCGGCACTGGTACGTGCCCGCCGCCACCTCGACGCCTGCGACGCCGGGGATGTCACGCTCATCATCACCGGTGGCCTGCGCCTGCCCGAGGACTTCATCAAGGCCCTGGCGCTGGGCGCCGACGGCATCGCCCTGGCCAACAGCGCGATCCAGGCGGTGGGCTGCGTGGCGGCACGGATGTGTCACACCAACCAGTGTCCCTCCGGCGTCGCCACGCAGGACCCGGAACTGCGCAAGCGCCTGGACGTGGATACAGGCGCCGCCCGCCTGGCGCGGTTCCTGGAAAGCTCGGTGGCCCTCATGCAGGTCATGGCCCGCGCCTGCGGGCACGAGCACCTGAACCAGTTCAACCGTGACGACCTGACGACCTGGAAGCGGGAGATGCGGGAACTGACGGGGTTGTGAGATGGCGTGAGGAGTGAGGAGTGAGGAGTGAGGAGTGAGGAGTGAGGAGTGAGGAGTGAGGAGTGAGGAGTGAGGAGTGAGGAGTGAGGAGGGAAGTCTGTGCGCCAGAGAGGTCACAGAGGACACAAAGGTCAGGGAGCACCGATTTAACACTCTGCCCTCTGTGACCTCTGTGGCATGAACACATAGGGCGGCCCATGGCCGCCCTGTCGCCTCACCCCTCCCGTTTCACCCCGTAATACGCCTCGGCAGCCTCCACGGTCTGGGTGATGAGGGTGGAGATGGTCATGGGGCCGACGCCGCCCGGCACCGGTGTCCAGGCGCTGGCGCGTTCGGCGACGGCCGAGAGCTCGATATCGCCGACGCCGCCCGGGTGATAGCCGGCATCCACCACCACGGCGCCGTCCTTGATCCATTCGCCCTTGATGAACTCGGGACGCCCCACGGCGCCGACGACGACATCGGCCTGGCGGACGAGCTCGGACAGGTTCTGCGTGCGGGAGTGACAGATGGTGACGGTGCAATCGGCGTTGAGCAGCATCTGCGCCATGGGCTTGCCGAGGATGGGGCTGCGGCCCACCACCACGGCATGCCGGCCGCTAAGCGGGATCGCGTAGTGACGCAACAGAGTCATGATGCCGGCGGGCGTGGCCGAACCGAAGGCGCGCTCGCCCATGGCCATGCGGCCGAAGCCCAGGCAGGTGACACCGTCGACGTCCTTGGCCAGCGCGATGTGGTCGAAACATTCGCGCTCGTCGATCTGCGACGGCACCGGGTGCTGCAGCAGGATGCCATGCACTTCCTCGTTCCGGTTGAGCTCGTCGATCACCGCCAGCAACTGCTCGGTGGTGGTGTCGCTGCCGAGCTCCACCGCCTCCGACCCCATCCCGACCCGCTTGCAGGCATTCTGCTTCATGCGCACGTAGGTGGCCGAGGCCGGATCGTCACCGACAAGAATCGTGGCCAGGATCGGCGTCTTTCCACCCGACGTCTCCTTGATGGCCGCCACGCGTCGCGCGAGTTCGGCCTCGATGTCGCCTGCCAGTTTCTTGCCGTCGAGAATCATGATCTGCCCTTTGCGCCGCGCGCGGTTGCTGCCGTCGAGAATGGCCCGCCATTATAGACGGCCGGACAGGTGGCCAAAAGCGGCCGTTGGCTCAAGGAGAAGACAAGGAAGAGTGAAGCTTGAAGATATGGTGCCCGGGGCCGGGCTCGAACCGGCACGGTGTCGCCACCGAGGGATTTTCTTACCAGCTACGGCTTTCGCCGCCGATCACTCGTTTGTGGTCTGGACTTTCTCTTCGCCCTATCGCCGCGACTGCAGGCGACGTAGGCGGGGGCCGTCAAGTCTCTACACGTTCCCTGCCTCGCAGGGCTTCGCTCGGGATTGCCACCACCTGTGGACGGTGCTGAGGGTTCCCCGAATTTGACCCCATTCACGCGGGGCGTTTCCAACCCCGGTGCTCAAACGACTTCAAGTCCCTTGCGTCTACCAATTTCGCCACCCGGGCGGGAGGAAAATATGGAGGCTGAGCCCGGAATCGAACCGAGGTACACGGCTTTGCAGGCCGCTGCATCACCACTCTGCCACTCAGCCGGAGATGACGAGGTGGGGATGATAGCACCTCGTCCTGGAAAAGAAAAAACCCCGGCGATGCCGAGGTTTTTTGAAGCTGGAGCGGGAAACGAGACTCGAACTCGCGACCCCAACCTTGGCAAGGTTGTGCTCTACCAACTGAGCTATTCCCGCACGACGGAGCGTATTTTAATGTTCTAAGATCGCATGTCAAGCACTATTTTCCGGACAGTTGAGGCCACGCCGAGCGCAGATAAACCAGCATGGACCACAGTGTTAACAGTGCCGCAAAATAGAGAAGAACAAATCCGATTTCCGCTATCGGCAGACCCAAGAGCGGCTTATGAAAGAGAAGAAAACCAATGGCCAACATCTGCGCTGTTGTCTTGACCTTGCCAATATAGGAGACCGCAACCATGCCACGGGCACCCACTGCAGACATCCACTCTCTTAAAGCTGAAATCACGATCTCACGCCCAATGATTATGGTGATGGGTATCGCCATGAACATACCGTCATACGGCGTTGGATTTGTATCCGCCAATAACACCAGGGCAACAACGACTATCAGTTTATCCGCAACCGGATCGATAAAGGCACCGAAGGGCGATGTCTGTTCCCACTTACGCGCGAGATAGCCATCAAGCCAATCCGTAAACCCGGCGACGCCAAAGATAATAGTCGTTGCGATGTGCGACCATTCAACCGGTAGATAATAAAAAATCACAAACACCGGTATCAGGATGATCCTGAGCATGCTTAATATATTGGGTAAGTTGTATACCATGTTTGCTTAATCTTTATCGTTCATCCGTATGAAAAGTATCATAGATACGCTGTGCAAGCTGGCGGCTAATGCCTGGTACACGGGAGATATCCTCAACACCCGCCCTTTGTACTGCCTGTAATCCACCGAAATGCTTGAGTATCTGTTGTCGGCGTTTGGGCCCCAGTCCTTCAATACCTTCCAGGCTTGACGTTTTCCGGGCCTGGGAGCGTTTTTGCCGGTGTCCTGTTATCGCGAAGCGATGGGCCTCCCCATCGATCTGCTGGATCAGATGAAGGGCCGGTGAGTCAGCTGGAAGTATAAAAGGCCCATCGCGCCCGGACAAGAACAGGGTTTCCTGGCCCGGTTTGCGACTCGGTCCCTTGGCGATACCGAGCACCGTGACACCCTCGACCTGGAGCTCCTCGAGCACAGCAAGTGCCTGACCGATTTGACCTTTACCGCCATCGATGATGAGCATATCAGGGATCTTGCCTTCACCCTTCTTGAGCCGAGTAAAGCGACGACTCAGGGCCTGATTCAAGGCGGCGTAATCATCTCCCGCGGTCACCCCTTCGATATTGAAACGTCGGTAGTCAGATTTACGAGCGCCTTCGACATCAAAGACCACGCACGAAGCCACTGTCGCCTCACCCATAGTATGGCTGATATCGAAACACTCAATCCTTTGCGGCACCGCTTCCAGTTCCAGGGCTTCCTGCAAGGCCTCGAATCTTGCTCCCATGCTGGCACGGCTATTCAACCGGCTGCGCACCGCAATACGGGCATTGGACTGACACATCTTCAACCAACGAGCCCGTTCCGCACGAGGCCGGGTGCTAAGACGAATGGATTTGCCTGCCTGCTCCGAGATGACTGCCATCAACCATTCATCATCCTCCGGTTCGAATGCAGACAATATCTCATTGGGAATCTCACGACCGTGTTGGTGAGAAGCAAGATAATACTGTTCCATAAAGGCGCCGAGGATTTCAGCTTCACTGCTATTCTCCGTGTGCTTGGGAAAAAATTGTTTACTACCCAGATTGCGCCCTTCGCGAATAAAGAATATTTGTACACAGGCAATACCGTTTTCCTGATACACAGCGACCACATCGATATTGCCTCGTTGACCGCTGACATATTGTTTTTCCTGCACACGCTGCAAAGTCGCAATTTGATCCCGATATTGCGCAGCCCTTTCAAACTCCAGCTTGGCAGAGGCCTGTTCCATTTGTTCGCCCAGGGCCTCAATAATCTGACTGTCCTTACCCTCAAGAAACAGCACAGCATGGTGTACATCACGCGCGTATTCCTGCTTGCTGACTAAATCCACACAAGGTGCCGTACAGCGCTTGATTTGGTATTGCAGGCAGGGACGAGAGCGGTTGCGAAAAAAGCTGTCTTCACACTGGCGAACGGGGAACAATTTCTGGATCAGGCTCAGGGTATCGCGCACGGCGCCGGCACTGGGATACGGTCCAAAGTAACGTCCCCTTGCCTTTTTTGCCCCCCGGTGGAAGGCAAGCCTTGGAAACTCATCCTCCGACGATAGATAGATATAAGGGTAACTCTTATCGTCTCGCAGCAGGATGTTATACCTGGGTAACAAAGCCTTGATGAGATTGTTTTCAAGCAGGAGGGCTTCACCCTCGGT
This sequence comes from Chromatiales bacterium, assembly GCA_014762505.1. Classification (NCBI taxonomy): domain Bacteria; kingdom Pseudomonadati; phylum Pseudomonadota; class Gammaproteobacteria; order Chromatiales; species Chromatiales bacterium. Next base: position 260,356 of record JABURS010000042.1, read on the forward strand.
GTGCGTCACCGTGATCTCGACGTCTTTGATATGTGAAACCAGGCTGCGTGTCTTCGCACTGTCCAGGTTGGATCGAAAATAGCTGGACAAGCGATTTTTCAGCGACTTGGCCTTGCCAACATAGAGAGTCTGTCCCTCTTCATCCAGCATGCGATAGACACCGGGCTGATTCGGCACATTTTTTAGAAAGGATTTGTGATCAAAATGTTGTGAACTCACGGAGCGATTATAGGGAAAATTAAATCGAATGTATGCCTGCAGGGATCGCGAACGCCATGGTCTTCACTGATCGAGCAAGCCGTATTTCATTGCCAACCTGGCCATTTCGGAATCGTTTTTCACCTTCAGTTTTTCAAACAAGCGATGGCGATACGTACTGACGGTCTTGGCACTCAAATTGAGTTTATCTGCAATCTCCCTGACCTTATGACCCTGAAGAATCATTATCATGATTTGCAGTTCGCGCTGTGACAGGGTATCCAGGGGATTATCCTTACCCGATGTCAACATCTCTACCGCCAGATGTTGTGCAACATCGCTACTGATATAGGTCTCGCCCTTCATCACTGTTTCAATGGCGGCCATTGTTTCCTCGACCCCGCAGTCCTTGGTGATGTAACCCTTGGCGCCCGCCTTGATGAGATTGGACGGAAAGGGACCCTCTTTATGCATGGTCAGGACAATGACATGAATATTGGGATCAAGGTGACGGAGTTTACGTGTAGCCTCCAGACCGCCAATGCCCGGCATGTTGATATCCATGAGCACCAATTGAGGCTTGAGCTGTTTCGCCAGATTCAGGGCCTCTTCACCCGTATCGGCCTCACCGACAACGCGATACGTATCGGAGGCAGACAAGATCCCCTTCAATCCGGTCCTTACCAGCTGGTGGTCATCCACGATCAGGATATCTACCATAGCATCCACATAATTCTGTTTAGAATTAAATACTTATCTAAGTATTCTTATTTATGTTCGATAATAAGTTTTCGCGCTCGATTTTTCTACTCTTAATTGTCAGGAAATTGATCGTTTCCCCCCAGATCGGCTAGTTGAGCATAGCTTCATGTACGAAGCGACAGGTCCCACTCAAATGTCGTGGGCTGACCCGCATACGGCTGATTGATTAGAGAACCGGTGGCGAAATATAAGAGAAATGGAGGGCCACTGCTGTCAGGGGCTCGGCTCGTGCGATATATCACGTGACAGGCAGTATTTTGCTGGATTGAAGGGGGTATAGATGGCGGAGAGCGAGGGATTCGAACCCCCGGACGGTTTCCCGTCAACGGTTTTCAAGACCGCCGCTTTCGACCACTCAGCCAGCTCTCCGAAATTTGATTTGTCATACTCGACAGGCGCCAAAGCTTACCCAAAATGCAGGTGAATTGCCAGCTTGATATTGACTGGCCAAGTTTATATTCTTGGTGAACCATTTATATAAAACATAGTCTACAACTAGGTCACTTATTTTGGTTAATAGGTAACCAGGAGATAACAACATGAGCGAACACGGTCACGTGGCGAGCCGGGCAACCGAATCGGTATTAGCCACGAATAAAGTACTGAAAAACACCTACATGCTGCTCTCGATGACACTGATTTTCAGTGGTGTCGTGGCCTACATAGCCATGCAGATGAATGCCCCGTATCCCGGCATGATACTTACGCTGGTGGGCTATTTCGGCCTGCTGTTCCTCACAGCCAAGCTGCGAAACTCTGCCTGGGGCCTGCTTTCCGTTTTTGCCCTTACAGGTTTCATGGGTTATACCCTTGGGCCGATTCTCAATGCCTACACGGCCCTTCCCAACGGCAATGAGGTCATCATGACTGCCCTTGGCGGTACTGGGGTAATCTTCCTGGGTCTGTCCGGCTATGCGCTCACCACGCGTAAGGACTTCAGCTTCATGGGCGGCTTCCTGATGGCTGGTATCATGGTGGTCTTTCTTGCGGGGCTGGCTGCGGCCATCTTCAGCATGCCGGGGCTGTCACTGGCGGTATCCGCTGGATTCATCCTGCTGATGTCGGCACTTATCCTGTACGAGACCAGCAATATCATCCACGGCGGTGAGACCAACTACATCATGGCCACCGTGAGCCTCTATGTCAGCATCTACAACCTGTTTGTCAGCCTGCTCCATCTGCTCGGCGCCTTTTCGGGCGACGACTAAGCAAACACCGGTTGTTTATCGAACAAAGGCCCTCGCTTGAGGGCCTTTTTTTATAATCGAATAAACAGCTCCCTCCTGCCATCCGGATGCGGTAATGCAATGGATTTGTATGACATTGCGATCCGTTCAAAAATTGCTCGGCGATGTCCCGATAACAAACTATGAAACAGAAATGGGGGATAGCAGTGGGCAACCAATCCTACGTCCGCACCTGAAGGGATAAAACCGAGCCAGTTACAGTCTCTTGTCCGCAGTTTGACTCACGGCATCTAAAGCTTTGTGCCGGATAGATGGTGAGCCATTCGTATCGTGCTATGACCCTTGCTGACCGGTAGTGCTTGTAGTTCAGCTTGAAGTATACACAGGGCGAGTACGAAGGATGTTTTACTAGGCCTTCGCCTCTGCGGACTGGATCTCGAGTAATAGCGCATCCCATAACCGAATTCGTGCTTCCAGGGCCTCGCGCGCCGAGGTCTCGGCCTCATGCCATTTTTGCGCATCACTGCCGCAGACCCGAGCCAACAGGGCATGGGAGATTGGGCCATGGCGTTCGCCGTCCACCTCGATGTGCCGATTCAGATAATGCAGAAACATCCCCCACTGCTCCGGGGCATCCTGGCTTAGGCTCTCGACCAGTTTGATGAATATATCCGGCAACAGATCCTCGCGCCCATGGGTGAATACCGACACGGCCCGGTGGTCACCCTCCGCGGCTATGGTCCTGAACGTCGTTGCAACAAAGTTTTGCACCGCAGGCGACACCTCGGCCGATTGCATGGCTGTAGAGAGACTCTGTCCAGCACCAAGGGCCTGGTGAAATCCTTCTATTGCATGGGTCTTCGCGCCGCAATTGCGCATGGCATCAAGATAGAGTTGATAGTGGGAGGCATAGCCGCGGGTGGGGTGCTCGTCGCTCTCCTCTTCCAGCACGATTTCATTTACCAGCCGAGCCGCCTCGCCATCTTCTGTAGGCAGCCACGGCACACCGACGTAGGTGAATCGTCTTTGCAGGTCCTTGAGCAGGGATTGAAAATCCCACACACAAAAGACATGGGCCTGCATGAATATTCGCAGGCTGGTCTCATCGTTCAAATGCCGATAAAGAGGGTGGTCTACCAGTTGCTCACGCAGATCGGTGACTTCAAAGGACATGTTCGACTTTAAAATCAATTACTGGAAACAGACGGCTCGAACCAGGACAGCTTCTCGTGCATATCGACCACCTCGCCGACAATGATAAGAGTCGGGGGCTTGATGTCGTGTTGCTCTACCAGTCCAGGCAGGGTCTCCAGATTGCCTATGTGAACCTTGTGCTCCGGGGTCGTGCCCTTCTCCACCAAGGCGGCAGGAGTCGCGACATCGCGGCCGTGGGCGATTAAGGAATCGCATATCGCCTTGACACCGTGCAATCCCATGTAGAACACAACGGTCTGCTGAGGTTGTGCCAGCATGGGCCAGTTGAGATCGATGCTGCCGTCCTTGAGGTGGCCGGTGACGAAACAGACCGATTGGGCATAGTCGCGATGCGTCAGGGGGATGCCCGAGTACGAGGCGCAGCCCGCGGCCGCGGTGATCCCCGGCACCACCTGGAAGGCGACGCCCTCGGCCATCAGGGTTTCGATTTCCTCGCCGCCGCGTCCGAAGATGAAGGGATCGCCGCCTTTGAGTCGCAACACGCGCTTGCCCTTTTTGGCGAGACGGGCCAGCAGCATGTTGAGCTCTTCCTGGGGAATGGCGTGATCGGCGCGAGCCTTGCCGGCGTAGATGAGCTCGGCATCGCGCCGAACCATATCGAGTATCGGTTGCGAGACGAGGCGATCGTAGACCACCACGTCGGCACGTTGCATCAGGCGCAGGGCACGGAATGTCAGCAGATCGGGATCACCGGGTCCCGCCCCCACCAGGTAGACCTCGCCACTGGGTTCGGTGACATGGCTGGCTTCGTCCAGGGCACGCTCCAGCTCTTCGCGTGCGGCCTTGAGCTTACCGCCCAGCACCAGTTCATAAAAGCGCCCTTCGAGCACGGATTCCCAGAAATTTCGCCGTAGTTCGACGCTGTCGAATCGGGCCTTAACCTGGTCACGATATTCTTCAACCAGCGAGGCCAGGTGACCGTAACCGGCCGGGATGCTGCTCTCCAGCTTGGCACGTAATTGACGCGCCAGCACCGGCGAGGCGCCACCGGTAGACACGGCGATCTGCACCGGGTCACGCTCGATGGTAGACGGTGTGATGAAGCTGCCGATGTCGGGGTTGTCCACCACGTTTACCGGTATATAGCGCTCTTGCGCCAGGCGTGAGACCTCTTCATTGACGGACTCATTGTCGGTGGCGGCGATGGCCAGGGCACGATTCTCGAGATCGCCGGGTTCGAAGCCCCTCTGAGCAATCGTTATCTCGCCCTTGTCGGCCAGCGCCTGTAATTCAGACGTCAGGGTGGGAGCAACGACCAGTACCTGCGCCTTGGCACGAAGCAGCTGTGTCACCTTGCGTGCCGCCACCGAGCCACCGCCTACCACCAGGCAGGGCTTGGACTTGATGTCCAAAAATATAGGAAAGAAATCCATCAAGTTACCTCATAACCCTGTAAGAGATGCGATCCCTGTTGAAGAGAACCGCGCATGCTATATCCGAGTCATCCCGAGGGGAATAGTCCTAAGGGGATAAGTCACTCGGACAGATAGGCACTGACCTCAAGCTCCCGGAACGAGTGCTTGAGCCAGCGCGAGATCACATGCCGGCAATAGCGTTCGATGGAGGCATCGGCCGGCTGTTTCTGTATCAGGCTGACGTCCATGTCCAGTTTAACCGAGTTGGGCGTATAGTGGTCGGACAGCCGTGTGTAGGCATTATTCTGCCCCGGTCGAACCGTTGGCATGGTAAAGGCCAGGGACTGCACCGCCTCAAACTGAACATTCGAGAAGACCTCCCGGGTCTTGCGTTTGACCTCTTCGCGCGCAAGATTGCAGGCCAGCCAGGCAAGACTCTCCGCCGCCTCCAGCAACTCCTCATCGATTCCGCCCTGCTGACGGAAATAATCCAGTGCGGGGTAATAGCCCATATCGTGGTCACGTACATAATCCATCACCTGTTGCGCGATCTCAGTACCGACGATCTCCGGTGAGGCGGCACTGTGTTGTGCCAGCACATCGTCCTCGATGGTCACGCGCAGGATCAGATTGACGTGATTGAAATGCAGTGACACACAGACTCCCGTTTAACGAACCAGCTTGCCGATATGCTCGAGTATAGGCGTCGCCACCGGCTCGATCTTCTTGCGCATGACACTGCCCACCGCATCCGTAAGGGCAAAGATAGGCGCCACCAGTCGCTCGCCAATCAGAGACAGGAACAACATGGATTCGATGCGTGTTTTCTGATCGGGGACTGTTGTCAAAACCTGCTGTAGTGCCTCGGGTGGTTTGGCCAGGGTCTCACCGACGATGCGTTCGATCTCGGCCAGTTCGCGGATCGGCTCATCCTGTTGTCGGACCGACTCAAAATAATCGCGCACGGTGTCAAACAGGCGTACCACCACGTCCTGGTTGGAGGGTTTTTTCAGGACCTTTTCCACCGTCGACAGATAGGTCTGGCCAGGCGTCGAGAGTAGACGTAGGAACTGTTTGGCAAACGGGTTATCCGCCTCGACAAGGGGCGCGAGCGCCTCATGCACGGTCTCATACTCCGCATGGGCGGAAACGGGATCGGGCAGGTCGTCGGGTTGACTGGCGAGAAAACCGACATAGAAGGCGTTTTTGCGATTGGCCTTTTTCCAGATCGATTCTCGGGTGGCTTCATCGATGAGTCCGGGCGTTTGCAACACCAGTCGGACCGACTCCATCTGTGCCAGGGGCTCTTCCTCGAAGGGCATAAACTCCACCAGGAATTCCGATAAGACCGGCCCCATTTCGCCATCGACAACCTCCTGCCTGTCCAGCATACGGCGGGCATTTTCCGAACTGGGCATGGCCCACCAGGCCCGTCGTGCCACCTCGTCGGTGATGCCAGCGGCATAGACCACTGCCACCACCGCCTCAGGCTCGCCCAGCAACAACAGCTTTTCCAGGTTATCGGCGCGTTGCTGGCCCATGCGGGTCCAGCGACGCAGGTAGATGGGGTAGCCGCCGGGCGAGCCCAGGACGTGTGTGGAGAACAGCTCCTTCACCATCTTGATGTATTTTTCGTCCTTGCAGTTGGGATTCAACTGGACCTTGGCTTCGCCCTTATCGGACAGGGCGTAGACGATCAAATTGGACTCATCGATGCGCACGGCATGTAGGTTTTGCGCCAGCAAAACGTTCAGGCGCAGGCTGTCTTCAGCAGATAATTCCATTGAGTTTTTTCTTGTGTTTAGTTGAGCTGGATGCGGGTACCCCATGGTACCTTGGCCTTGCCCTTGATCAACCAGATCACCGGGTATGGCGGCTCGTGCTCGGGGAACTGACCCTCGGCATCGGTGAAGTAGACCAGAATGTCGGGCTGGCGGTCCAGTCTTTCGGCCCACTCAAAGACCGGGGAGAATGAGGTGCCCCCTCCCCCTTTAAATTGCTTCGGCAGGCTGAACTCCTCCCAGGGCTCATAGCGCCAGGGGCAACCCTCGGCAAGTTCGGCGTCACAGGCCACGAGGGTAATACGGGCCCGCATCTGACTCTTGATGGCATCGATCTCGGAGACGAATTCGCCCATCTCGCGCTCGCCGATGGAGCCAGAGATATCCAGCGCCACCACCACATCGATCTGTTCGCTACGCATACTGGGGAAGATGGCCGGCCCCTCACGGCGTCCCGATGGACGTGAATAGCTGTAGTCGTCGCGTGCAATGGAGGTGAGATAACGGGCCAGCAGCATACGCCAGGGCAGTTGCGGCTGTAGCAGGTGATCCACCATGCGTGCCATGGCTCCGCCTAGTTTACCGGCCTGCATGGCCTGCTGGGCGGCGCCGGCCAGGCGCTGCTGCCACTGCACATCCAGGGTCTCGCGCTCGGCATCGTTTAGCGGCTTGGGTTGTGGCGCACCACCGGCTTCCGGATCGACCTCGGGATTATTGTCGCCTGCGTTCTCGCCTTCGCCCTCGTCCTGCTCGCCACCCTGGTCGTCCGGCTCACTCTCGCCCTTGTCCTCGTCGCCGTCGCCCCGCTCCCAGTCGCTGGATTTGCCCCGGTTCTGCTCCGACTGGTTCTCGTCGTCGTAGATGTGCTGGTCCATGGGCTGGTCATTGTTATTGTCGTCGATGGAGGGATAGATCTCCTCGGCGGTCATACCCTCAAAGCGACTGTCGTGGAGCATGCCGATGGGCGGCTTCAGACCATCCTTAATGAGCAGCGGGTTGATGGCGTAATCGCAGGCCAGGTCCCAACGATGTCGGACCCGGTGCTGACGTCGGGCAAAATGAGACAGGGCACAATGCAGGGCCTCGTGGGCGAGGATGAACTGGGTCTCGTCGAGCGTCAGGTGATCGATAAACTCGGCGTTGTAATAGAACTTTCGTGCGTCGGTGGCCGTGGTCTTGCACCACTCAGGATTGCCCTCGATCATGGGCAGGCGCAACACAAGAGCCCCGAGAAAGGGCTTCTCAAGGATCAGGCGCGTCCGTGCCGCCGCCAGCTTCTTCTCGATGGCCTCGGTGTCCATGCCCATGGCCCCGTTATTCGTAGATCACCAGGTCGGCGATGGCCTCGGCCCAGTCGGCGAACTGCGGCACGGCGAACAGGTCCTGCCCGATGGCGCGGTGCATATCGGAGACCATCATCACGCCCATCTCCTTTTGCGGGAACCGACCGGCGTAGTTGAGGATATTACCGTGTACGTCGTTGGCCGCCTCGGTGCCGCGGGCACGAATGGCGCGTCCCACCAGGGCGGAGGCGACGGCATATTGCAGGTCGATCTCCCTGGGGGCGTCGACTTCCTCACCCAGGATAATGGACTCAAGGTCCGGCATGTTGTCGAGATTGTCGATGAAGGCATTGAGCTCAATCCCGGCGGCGGGCCCGACACAGGCCTGCAGGGTGCCCAGCAGCAATTGCGGGTTGTCACCGAACTTCTTCAAGGCGTTGTGGGCGAATTCCCAGGAACGTGGAGAGGGAAAGGCCACCGGATTGTGGGCCGGGTCAAAATCGAATAACAGGTCGGGACGAAAACGCAGGAAGGCGATGATTCGCTCGTCGATATTATGCTCATAGGCCCAGGCGACCCAGTCGTCCAGATTCACATCCACTTCGAAGTGGGAGAAGCGATTGGCCAGCGGCGCCGGCATGGTGTAGGTCACACCACGGTCGCCCTGGCGGTTACCGGCGGCGAAGATGGCCCAGCCTTCGGGGACCTGGTAGTTACCCAGGCGACGATCCAGGATTAGCTGGTAGGCCGCGGCGGAGACGCTGGGCGGCGCCGAGGTGATTTCATCCAGGAACAGAATCCCTTTGGGTCCGTGGCGCTCGGCATCGGGCAACATGGCGGGGATGGCCCACTCCACCTTGTCCTCGACCCGAAACGGAATGCCACGCAGGTCCGAGGGCTCCATCTGCGACAGGCGCACATCAACCACCGGGGCATTAAATTTATCCGCCACCTGGGCGATCATTTGCGACTTGCCGACACCCGGAGGCCCCCACAGCATGACCGGGGTATGGTGGCCGCTGGCGGCACTTTGAAATTCCTTCTCGAGAATGGGTAACAACTGAGCGGGACGCATTCTGAACTACCTTTCTGTTTGACTGCAATGCGGCCTAGAATCCGGCCAGCTTGTACCATTTCTGGGCCTGTTCCGGGTCTTTTTCAACCCCGTTGCCCTCTTCATACATCATGCCCAGGGTGGTCATGGAGCCCTGCAGGCCCTGTTCGGCGGCCTTGGTAAACCACTCCACCGCAATGGCCGGGTCCTTATCGGTACACTCCCCTTCCAGGTACATGAATCCCAGGCCATGCTGGGCCATGGCGTGCCCCTGCTCGGCCGCGGCCCGCATCCATTTCAGGGCGCTCTCGGGATTGGGGGCCATGCCCAGTCCATTTTGCAGCATAATGGCAACGCGGTACTGGGCCTCGGCATTGCCCTGCTCGGCAAAGGGGGAGAGATACTGGATGGCGCGGGAGAAATGCTTGGATTCGAAGGCGGACATGCCGCTGTTGAATTCCATCATTTCCTTGTCGTTCATATCGGTTTCGATCATGGTTTGATGCTCGGCCTATTTCTTACCAAAATACTCATGTATATTATCGCCAGAAATACGGACGGCGTATACCCCCTTCGAGAGATCGGGTATTGAAATCTCACCGACGGGCCCATAGAACCTGCTCCATGGGGATATTCAAGCACCTGATCCGCAAGGCTATACTTCCCCACCGTCGTTCGAACCCTTAACCCAAAGGCACAGCAATACGCATGAACGAACAAGACGCCGCAACTGTGTTGCGAAAGAGCATACAAAAGGTCGCCACCGGTCCCGAATACAGTAAGGACCTGAATGTGGAAGAGACCCGAGTCTCCATGGAACATATTCTGTCGGGCCAGGCCGATCCCGTCCAGGCCGGTATCTTTTTCATCGCCCTGCGTATGAAGCGCGAAAGCGATGAGGAAAACGAGGGTGTCCTGCGAGCCATACTGGATCACGTCAAACCGGCCACTGCCGAGGTCGATGAACTGGTGGACATTGCCGATCCCTATGACGGCTATGCCCGTGGCGTTCCCGCCTCGCCCTTCCTGGCACCGGTACTGGCGGCCTGTGGCGTCGCTGCCGTCTCTCATGGTGCCGAGAGCATCGGTCCCAAGTACGGTGCCACTCATCACAAGATCCTCAGAGCCGCCGGTAAAAAGGTGGACATGAGCGTGGATGAAGCCAAGGCACAGATCGCAAACCCCGATATCGGTTGGGCCTATATCGACCAGAAGGTCTACAACCCCGGTTTGCATGAGCTACTTCCCTTGCGTGCCCGCATGATCAAACGCCAGGTGATGACCACCGTCGAGGTATTGGTCGGTCCCATCCGCGGCCGCAAGCAGACACACTTGATGACCGGATACGTGCACAAGGCCTATCCGCCCATCTACGCCCGGCTGGCTCGCCAGTCAGGCTTCGACTCCGCCATGATCGTCCGTGGTGTAGAAGGTGGTATCATTCCTTCCCTGCAACAGGCAGGCAAGTACTGGTACTACTACGACAAGGGTGAAGAGCAGATGCAGGAACTGGATCCGAAAAGCGTTGGCATCGATCAGGCCAGCCGTGCGGTTCCGATTCCGGAAAGTGTCCCCGCTGCTGCTTCACAAAAGGATGAAATCGACAGCGCTGTCGATATCGATGCCCTGGCTCGCATCTCTGCCGAGATGGGAGTTGAGGCATTATCAGGAAAAGCGGGACCTATGCGCGATTCTCTGGTATATTCTGCCGCGATTTGCTTACACCACCTGAAGCGCTATGATTCACTTCAGTCAGCAGCAGATGCGGTACGGGATGTACTGGACAATGGTTCCGCACTGGAAAGATTTCAACGAGCTTTAACTTAAGTTATGCCCGTTTATCCATCGGGCCCTGTTAGTTAAGGAGGAAAAAATGGATCAGACTTACTACGACACCACCGTTGCAATGGAAAAGGCCGGTGTAGACGCCGAGTACATCCAGGGCTGGCAGGGTGGTTACCTGCACAACCCCGAGCGTGAAGAGCAGCGCGTGACTGAAGCCTACTCTGCCGGTTACGAAGACGGCAAGGCTCGCAAGACCGACGGCTACTCAAGCTGGGCCAAGTAATCGAATAGTTTTATTCGATTATCGAAAAAAGGCGGGTCATCGTGACCCGCCTTTTTTTGTGCCCGGAAAAAGGAGCCTGCTTACAATAACGTCGGCGTTAGCAATCCACTGATCTGCCTAGTCCGTCTTGAACAGGTCATTGAATCCTTTCTTTAAACTCTTCATCGCCTCGGGCACCTCGATATCCATAATCTGTGACTGTATCCACTTATTGTCCTTCGGCCCCATGGCGCCTGCCACCTTTTCACCAAGATAGCGGCACATATTAAAACTCGGCTCTTCGTTCTCGAAACTGAACTCGGCGTAGTCAGCCATACGTTCATTGAGCTTGGGGATGTATTCCGCGTCCACTTCCTCGTTGGACATGCCGTAATCATTCAGATTGGTTTTCATCTGGCGTAGCGTGTTCATGGCCATGGTGGTGACATAGGTGGCACGCTGTTCTTCGTCCAGGGACTCATAGGCAAGGCGATCGGCGATATGGATCAGAAAGGCCATGCTTTCGAAGATCACATCCAGGCGCTGTTTCTGCGTGTCGGTCTGAAAGTCTTCGTTCTCCATACGCAGCACCAGGTTCTGGGCGATACGCCAGGCGATAAAGGCGAGCGCACCGGCGATCTCCTCAATGCTGTGTTCCTTGTCTTTTACATTCCAACGGCTCTTGATTCTCACCGTGACTACCTCTTGTTTGCGATAGGCGCCATTGTACACCGCTTCGGGCCGGTCACCTGTAACTCTTTGGCAATATGGCTGTCTAACTGTGGCAGCCACTGTGCAAGCTTGCTAGGATAAATATCAGAGCAATATAGTCAAGTTTAAATTACGACGGTGCATTCTATGGGAACCTTCCTCGACGATCTCAAGACCGATGTCCAGCAAAACTGTCACATCTCCGACGCACGCTATGCCGCCGATTACACCATCTGCATTTACCTGATGAAGATGCGTGAATTCTTTCGCTGGGAAAATGGTCTGGGCTATCAGGACCATCTGCCCAAGGACGAGGTGGGTAACTGGTTGCGTGAGCGAGAATCACTCTGGGAGTCGGTGGAAGCTAATGACTTTTTGCCTATCAAGACACGCCAGCAAAGCTTCGAGCCTTTCGATGTGGACAACATCAACCAGGGCCTCAACGCAGATGGTTATATCTATGGCGCGGGGCTGGGCATCGGCGCCAGCCCCCACTTCTTCCTCGCCGAGATGGAGCAACGCCATCAGATAGGCGATACCACCATCCTGGTTGCCGGACGTGAGCTGGCACGTGATCTCAGCTCGCCCCCCGCCATGAGCCAGGGTAAGACCATCTATATACGCCGCGAGTCGCTCAGGCGAACCATGTGGGAGCGTCTCGAGAACTGGAACTGGAACCGGCCACAGAACGCCATGGCACGCGCCCTGACGCATTTTGACATTGAAGGCGACCTGGAAGGCGCACTGGATCACATGACCGCTGTCGAGACCGATACGGTGCTTCACCATGAGTTTGGCGAGGTGCAGGCCGGCGAGATGTTGGGCGAAGAGTGGCATGATTTGCTCATCTCCCTGCCCCGCTCACGTGTTGAATTCATGGCCCGAGCCGTACGTGACCTGCTGGCCGACAGTCTCTCCACCCTTCCTCACCTGCTCGAGAAACAGGACGAGGCCAGCCTGCATCTCTATATCGCCAACCTCAATGGCATGCGCAAGGAACTCGCACCCGGTCTCAAGCAGGCCTATGACCACTGGATAGAGAGCGGCGATCTGGAGCAAATGGAACGCTTCGCACAAATGGGACGTGATCACTGGCTGGAGACGGCGCAGCGACTGGTTGAGCTTCACAAGCAGGAAGGTATTTCCGGCATGAAGGCGATGCAGCAAATGCTGGAACAAAGTGCCGCACACTAGGTATCGATTACACTAATGTCATCGAGTATCCGATTTGGTATCTGTCGACAGACAGGATACGAACACCAGCCATGATATAATCACGTCCATTCGAGTTAATCAGCCAAGATATTAATGGAAAAAGAGATCACACCGCTCAAGTCTATCGTCGAGGTCAAGCCAAACAGCTTTATCTTCGAACAACGGAATTCCATTCCAGCGGAGGCCTGCGCAGAAATCATACGCCGCTTCGAAGCACAGGAAGACGAACAATATGAGGGCCGCATCGGTCAGATTGTTGCCTCGGATCAGAGTATCAAGAAAACCACCGATCTGGTCGTCAGTGGCAAGGACAACTGGAAGGACGTCGACAACGGTCTGCACTACTCACTGGGCATGGCACTAAAGGAGTTCCGCGAAACCTTTCCCTATTTCAAGGGCCCCTTCAAGGACATGGGTTATAACCTGCAGCGTTATAACCCCGGCGAGTATTATCACTGGCACATTGATGGCGGTAGTCATGACTTTAGTCAACGCCAACTGGTAGCCCTGTGGTATCTCAATGATGTGCCCGGTCCCGGCGGTGAAACGGAATTTTTATACCAGGATGTAAAGGTTACGCCCGAGGCAGGTAAACTGATCCTGTTCCCACCCTTCTGGACGCATGAACATCGTGCCGCTCGGGTTCAAAAGGGCGTCAAGTATATCGCAACCACCTGGATTGTATTCGCCTGAGGGCTATATGCTGGCGCCATGTTCGCGAGCCAATGCCAAACGGCTTGCTTCGCTTGGATAGTCACTCAGAGGCGACTGTAGATACATCTGCCACTGAGAAAAGTCTTCGGCGAGATCGGGGTTCGTACCCTGACATCCGAGCAGGTTGATAATGTAGTCGCCGACCTTCCACGGCCCCTCTCCCTTTAATTCCCCTTTAATCACATAGATCCCGTCGTTGGCTTCCATCTGGTCCCAGAATATTTCAAAGAACAGGATCCCGTCGGGATGGGGAAACAATTCGGCGATCACCTTCTCACCTCCATGGGGTGATTTGATCATCAAGGGTGAAGTAACTGTAAAGATCTCGGCCATGTCTATCTAGATCTAGCGCACATAGATTTCGGTCTGCATCATGTCGCCCTCGTCATCATACATAACCTCTTTTGCACCGGGCATGCGCTTGAGGATGTAAGCGGCCATCATGGTTGCCATATTCTGGTTTTCCTGCTCGATGGCTGTCAGCAATTTATCCGCAACAATTTGACACCGCTCCTTGGTGGTCGGGTCATCGATCCAGGTGCGGCCCATCTGCCAGCCCTTGGACATGTCTGCGTCCATCTTGTTGAACATTTCATCGGCCTCACCGAGCATGAAGTCCGGCACCGTCACTTCAAAGGTTTGGCCATCGATAATAACATTGAGTATCATGTGTGTTTACCCGTGTAAAAACAGTAAGTTATTATCACGCATTGTAACGTGATAAATGCCCAGGAGTTAAGCGTCCATGTTGTTGCATATTCCCAATGTATTGAATCGAAACGACCTTGAACATGTCCATGGTCTGCTGGGCAAGGCACGCTTTGTCGATGGTAAGCTCTCTGCCGGCATGGCCGCAAAACGCGTCAAGAACAACCAGGAAGTGGCGCGCGAAGAGACACAGCTGTTGCAGCAGCTCAATAACGTAGTCATGGGACGCCTGGTACAACATCCGATTTATCTCAACGCTGCCCTGCCCCTACGCATCGCCACACCATTTTATGCCCGCTATGGACAGGGTATGACCTATGGCGACCACGTCGACGATCCGGTCATGGGCCCGGGTCCAGGACAACAGTACCGCTCCGATCTCTCCATTACCGTATTTCTAAATGATCCTGGGGATTATGAAGGCGGCGAGCTGGTGGTGCGAACATCTTTCGGTGATCGCAGCATCAAGTTACCGGCGGGGGATGCCATCATGTATCCCTCCTCCAGCATCCATCACGTTGCCGAGATCACATCCGGAGAGCGTGTTGTTGCCGTTACCTGGCTGCAGAGCATGATACGGGACCCGCAAAAACGAGAATTGCTGTACGAACTCAACCAGGCGCGTGAGCAGTTGTTGAAGTCTGCGCCCGAGGCCGCCGAGACCAAACAGGTCGATCGCAGTTACGTCAACCTGGTACGGATGTGGTCCGAGGTCTGAATCAACACAAACTCATTGCAAAAGAAAAGGGCCGCATAAGCGGCCCTTTTCTCAGGAAACGGTTCAAGCCAGCAACTTAAGGGCGTGAACCCTTGTCGGCATGGGCCATTTCGTTGACCTTGGCTGCCAGTTCGCTGTACTTCTGGCGATACTCTACGTACTCACCTACGAAGTATTCCTGAGAGGAAATCTTGCCAGCACGCTCGGCTTCCATGAACTTCTGCTGCATTTCCAGCATTTCTTTGATCAAAGCTGCTTTTTCGCTCATTTTCTTTACCTCTATGCCCGAGTTACGGTGGGCCATTTTATAGCACGGGGCGGGGGAAACTACCTATATCCAATTGGTAGTATACCCCACCCCGTGCGGGTTACAAAAAAGATTAATAACCGCCTTTACGGCGAGTTTCCGGCAGCCCCGCGACCTTACCGGCCTGCTTGGAGGGCATGCCCGGGAACAGTGCGAAGGTATCCTTCTGCCCGATACGGCCACCCCATTTGTCACCCATCGCCTTGAGGATGGTGCGCTCGTTGGGCTGATTGTTGCCGTTGTTTATGTACTCATCGCGCAGATAGTTGATGATGTCCCAGTGCTTGTCGGTCAGTTCGCCGATACTCTCAGCTTCCGCGATGACCTTGGCCACATCTTCGTTCCAGTCTTCCAGGTTAACCAGGTAACCGTTTGCATCAGCTTCGATAGTTTTACCATTCACTTCGTAAGCCATGGTATTTCTACCTCCTCGTCTTGAAGTTTACGTAAGATTAATCCATAGATTGGGCTTTCCCATCCTCACTGGTCACCGCGGTGATGCCCTTGTGTGGAATAAAAAGTCCGAAACCTTTCATACGTCCTTCGCCCAGGCCTTTTTGTTGCAACAATAAGGCGTGTTCGGGCGACAAGTCTGCAACTAACAGTGTACGTGTCAGTCTTTCACCTTCTGGCAATTCGAAGGTGTGGGTCTTACCGGCCATCATCTTGCGCACTGGTATACCCAGTTCCTTCAACTCCGATGCACAGCGTTGAAGAAAATCATTTTCACTTTCGCTTGCGTGTCCCAACACGTAACGCGAGAACATGGTTGGCAGAGCATTGAAAGGGCGCACCACGGACTTAGTAAACTCAAGCTCGTGGCCTGCGACATTCACTACCTTGCCTATCAGTTGCTGTGCGTCACTTACGCGCTGTTTGGGGACGCGTATTGTAAACTTGGTTCGCCGGGAAAGATAGAGAAAATCTCCATCCGGCCGCTCCCAACCGTTGCCGGATTCTGCCACATGTATGAGATGGATACCGCAGTCTTCTTCTTCCTGCATCCAGGGCAGCTCATCAACAATCGTCTCATGCAAATCGTGGGCGTGATCCACCGGAAGGGTTTTACCCGACACGGTAAACACGACATCGACTGCGTTCTCTTGCAGTTGTGATTCGTCCTGCTTGTCGTCTTCGACCCAAAACATATCTCGACTCCGACTAGCGTGAGGTGAACGCGCTTTCGAGGCGTTCTTCCCAATCGTCCGGTGTATCCTTGAAGGGTGGCTTTACATCCATCTGGAAGAAGCGCTCACCCGACTGTCCACGTTGTTTGACAACATCCAGCAACTCTTTGAAGGTAGCCAGTTCGTGTTCCTGTATCAGAACTTCGCTCAAGTACAGCATGTTAAATATCCTCTACAGTGACATTTGTCCGGGCGATTCTGTCGTAATATCGCGCCCGGTACAGAAGACGTTTGCTACCCACTATTTCATCGTCTTCGAATTCGGTCCGACTGTGTAATACGTTATTGCAGATCAGGCCCTGACCGGGCTGCAGGTGATGGCGGAAGATGTAGGGACTGTCGGAGTCCAGCAACTCTTCAATAAAGGCCACCGCCTCCTGCGTCGCGCCATCGGCTTTCCAGTCGATATTGCGCTTGCGCTTGGTGTAACGCATATGCAGGTTGCCATGCTCGTCGATGGAAAAGACCGGCCCACTCTGTGTACCACGGATCTCTTCGCCGCCTTCAACATTGGGCGGAATCGACATCACATCCGGCGCCATCATGGCCTTGACCATCGCCGGATCGGCATCACGCATCATTAGATACACCAGCTCATGATCGAGTAGCGCATTGTGTCCGCCTTGCGCCGCATCCTGGACACAGTGCAGGATCACACCTCGAATCTGGGCCTCGTCGGCATTGTAGTAACCATCGGTGTGCCAGTTTAATTGACGGTTTGAGTAGGGCATATATCCATTTTGTCTACCCCCCGGGATCACCGTCAACGACGTAATGCTGTCCGCCTCGGCGC